>DATCZR010000084.1:0-4867 GCA_036525835.1 Cyclobacteriaceae bacterium | reverse complement strand
CTTCTCTGTAATCTCTTTGCAGAAAGCAGTGCGTGACAGACTGGAGGGAATTCCTGTAACCGACACATACCATGGGTTATGTTGGTTCAGCACCATCCTATCCATCGTTCTGCTTGTCGTGGGGTTGTGGAATGCAACGCTCCTGGGAAGTGAGAAGGGATTTTACGCATTCTCCTTTATTCTGGCACTCTTCGGAGCTATCGCGGTGCAGAAAAATACACGAGACAGCCTCCAGGCGGAGCACCCCTTTAATAATAACAAGGGATGAAATTAGTTGAATACTTCTTCATTAGATACCATTTGCTGGTCCCGATAGCCATTGGGATCAGCCAATAATAAATTTTACGAATTACTGCAACCAAAATCAACAAATGAAGTCTTAGTAAAAGCATAACATTCTTAAGCATCAATTTCAAACCAAATCCGCTGCTATATGTTCCTCAACTACCTCAAAATTGTATTTCGGAATATTATCAGAAACAAGACTTTTAGTCTCATCAATATTTTGGGCCTGACTTTTGGCTTAATCTCCTTCTTAGGTATCAGTCTTTATGTAATAGATGAATTCTCCTATGATCGGTTTCACGAAAATAGCGATCGCATTTACAGGGCCGTAATTACTGCCGAATTTGATGGACAAACGTTTAAATGGGGTGAAGTACCTAACAAGCTGGCACCAGCTGCTGCCAAAGAAATTCCTGAAATAGAGAAAGCGACCCGCATATTTCCTCACAACTTTGGAGACATCGGATTCATTTCTACCGAAACCGATAAGTTTTCAGAAACCAAGCTATTCTATGCCGACCCGGAAATCTTTGATGTGCTTACCATCCCGATGCTCCAGGGAACACCCGAAAAAGCACTGGACAGACCAGGAACCATGATTATGAGCGAAACCAGTGCCAAACGATACTTCAGAGATGAAAACCCAATTGGAAAAACATTGGTAGTAGATAATTCCAAAAGTTATGAGATCACTGGTATTTATAAGGATTTTCCACCTAATTCCTTTCTTCAGTGTCGACTCATTGCCTCCTTTTCATCTATTGGATTTGGTCAGCCAGAAAGGCAAAATTGGGGCAATGCCAGTTTCGATACCTTCTTTCTTTTAAATAAAGGGGTTCAGGCCGAAACAGTTGATCAAAAAATAGCTGACCTTTTAGAGCGAGAAATACCACCGGATGAAAGGTGGTTTAAAATTAGCCTTCAGCCTATGTTGGATATCCGGCTGCATTCGGGTGATCTTACCACCAGTATCGACAGAAGGGAATATGGAGATTACAAACAGGTACAGGTTTTAATTGCATTGGCCTTGGTCATTCTCATCATTGCGGCCGTAAACTATATGAACCTCACCACAGCTCAAGCCCAGCGCAGAAACAAGGAAGTGGGCATATCCAAAACATTAGGTGCTACTTTCTTTGAACTTAATTCCAAGTTTTACTTTGAGGCCTCTATCTTCGTCTTCTTTTCTTTAATTATAAGTGTTATCCTGTTTTATTCCGGATTGCCCTTTTTCAATTACATCAGCGGAAAAACCATACTACCCGCCTTTATTTCACAAGGTTGGTTTTGGCTCGCCTTTGTTGGACTGTGGATTTTATTAACCGTGATTTCAGGATTCTATCCCGCTTTTTATCTTTCTTCATTTTCACCCAAGTCAGCCCTGCTGAATAGCTCAAATTCAGGAGGACAATCCTCAATTCGTAAAGGACTGGTTGTATTGCAATTTTCTATTTCCATCATTCTGATTATTTGTGCTACCATATTCTATAAGCAGATAAGCTTCATGCGTGATCAGAAGTTAGGCTACCAGCCAGATCAGGTGGTGGCCGTCATGATTTCCGCAGCCAAAGATCAACAGCAAGTAAGTTCATTGAAAACAGAGTTGGAATCACTGGCGGAAGTTAAAGAAGTGGCCTATAGTCAGGCTTATCCCGGTATAAGTACGAGTGGTTATACCGTTGCCCATGAAGGATCTGAACAGGGCGCATCCATTGCCGCTACGCGCGCCTCCCATGAGATATTGGATGTGTTGGGAATAAAGTTGTTGGCCGGCCAATCATTACCTGCCAACAAGGACCCGAAAGACACCACCGTGCAGGTAGTCATTAATAAATCAACAGCTGATTATCTGGGTTGGTCACCGGATGAAGCTATTGGCAGAAGAGTGCGGATCTTCCGGAATCAACCAACAGAAATTGTTGGGGTTACAGAAGATTTTCATTTTACTTCTTTGCATCAACCTATCGGCAACTATTGCTTTAACAACAGCAAGGACAATAGACACATCTATATACTCGTAAAAATCCAAGCCGCTAATCTTACTACTACCCTTAATAAGTTGGAATCCACTTTTAAGAAAGTAATACCGGCAGCCTTTGAGTATAATTTTCTGGATCAGCAAATGGCTAAGCTCTATCAAGCCGAGGAAAGGCTTTCCAATGTGGTTTTATTCTTTTCCGGACTGGCCATATTTATTGCCTGCCTGGGGTTGTATGCGCTGGCTTCCTTTACAGCGGAGCAACGGATCAAGGAAATAGGTGTTCGTAAAGTCCTGGGAGCCTCTGTTTTCCAACTCGTCAGCATGCTTTCCAAAGAGTTTATCACTCTGGTGATTGTCGCCTTCGCCATTGGCATACCGGTAGGTTATTACCTGATGAGCAACTGGCTGGAAGGATTTGCCTACCGGACCAATCTAGATGTGCTTGTATTTGCAATTGCTGGAGCACTGGCCTTAATCATAGCCTGGATTACCGTTAGCTTTGAATCCTTTAAAGCAGCAAGGAGAAATCCGGTTGAAAGTTTAAGATCCAATACTTGATTTGTAAATCATCTCTGGTTTTTGGAGATCTTTTTTCATTAATAATGAAAAAAGTGCAACTCTTAGCCTTTCATATCCGTTATCTATTTTCTTTTGAGCGTTTCCATATTATACTTCAGCGTACTATACCTTGCACTTCACAAATAATTAAGATCAAAACTGACACCTTCGATGTCTTTTTCCGTTAAGTAGGGATATAAACAGTTCCTGATATGGAGTCTAAGAAGAACAAAAATGCGGACATACACCAGTTAAGAGGAATGTTATTTTCTCTTTCCCTTTCCATCACTTTGGGATTGGTGATTACTGCATTCGAATGGAAATCTACAGGAGACAACAATTCAGTGGATCTGACTAAATATGATGTAGTGACAGATGAATTTTTGGATATTCCGCCTACGGAGCAACCGCCTCCCCCACCACCGCAAGCCATTGTACCCAGGATTGTGGAGGTACCTGATGAGGAAGAAATCATTGAAGATATTGATGTAGTCATTGATGTGGAAATGAAGGCTACCTCTGAAACCATAAAAGTGATTCCAGTTGTAGCCATGGAAAAGGAGGAATCAGATGAAATTTTCGTAATCGTGGAGGAGCAACCTCAGTTTCCTGGTGGTACCGGTGAGTTTACGAAATTCGTGGTAGCCAACATGAGATACCCACGTCAGGCAAGAAGCATGGGTGTTGAAGGTAAAGTGTTCATCAAAGCCGTGGTTGGAAAAGATGGTAAGCTCACGGACTTAGAAGTGATGAAAGGCATTGGTGCAGGCTGCGATGAAGAGGCATTGCGAGTGGTAGGTCAATCGCCACCCTGGAAGCCAGGCCGCCAGCGGGGAAGAGAAGTAAGAACACGCATCGTCATTCCACTGGTGTTCAAGTTGGGATAAAACAAACATTTGAACCCAAGGATATATGCCAGGAAAAATCAATTTTTCCTGGCATACTTTTTTTAAATTAATTCATTCACCAACTGAACAGGATAAAGGACTTTTAAGGGGCAGTCTTTTTATTTATCTCAATTTTTTACGCTTAACAAATCCAAAAGGTTTTTGCAGCCACTCCATTTTTTCAAACACATTTCTCAATCCCCACGCATCGATCACCCCAAACTCAAATTTATCCCCTGCCCCATCCTTGAATGAAATCTTGATTCTGGGTTGACAAACCTGAGGCACATGGTCGTATTTGCTGATGATTTCGTATTCATCCATTCCTTCCATTCCTTCCATTTCTCCCGGTTTTTGACCTAAGGTGTCGTGGTCGAAATAGTACCTGCGGCTATCACCCACACCTACCACAGTGAGCAGTTGTACGCTATTGTAGTTGATTCTTGAATGCTTGGCTCCGTATTGCGTATAAGCCTTCCTTTTCACCTTATATATCCCCGGACTCAGCTCTTTAATCTTCATTTTTAAGGCGTATTCACAATTATGATGTGATATTACTAAATATTTTAGTAAATACATAGTATCCCATTTTATCTAGCAAAATGGGCTGATTGATGCCTGGTAGAGGAATAATGTGAGAGAGCGATCGATATTCAGAAACAAAAAAGGCGCCTACTTAAAAATATTATAATCCTTCACCATTTTCTTGTACTCCGGCATTATTTTTTCATAGAGCGCTTCATCCACTTTCTTCAATGAATTCATCAGTCCACCAAGGCCGGAGTCTCTTAAACTCACGCGTTGTTTTTTTATCTCCACCATTTTGTTGTGAATGGTGGCTTCCAATTTGATCAGTTCTCTTTCCGTCATTGAATCTGGATAATTTTTTATTAGCCTAATATAGAATATTATTAACAAGTCACCCTTACGGCTTGGCAGCCTCAAGTAATAACACGTGCTTGAAAACTGAAATTGAATTAGCTCAATTGTTTTTGAATAAAAGACTTGGCTATGCCAAGCGGACGCATGATGTATCTTTTCTTATTGACATGGCCGAGCTGTCGGGTAAGAATATCATCCAGGGTCTGGATTGTTTTAACGATGTATTTTCCTTTGTTCAGCATTACGCATTCAGCTTTTACGCCTATTGCTGCAT
>DATCZR010000083.1:0-11936 GCA_036525835.1 Cyclobacteriaceae bacterium | reverse complement strand
ATGTTGTTGACGAAAAAATTGTCGGAATTATGAAAAAGTGGTTTTGGTTTGGAATAATATTCATGCTTTCACTGAGTTGTGAACCTGAAAAAGGTTGGCAGATCACATTAAGTGGTAAAGTGGGATTTCCAAAAGCAGATGGGGAAATTAAATTGGAGAAACTCAACAACCTTGATGGTTCCACTACTCAGGTTATTGATTTGAATCAATCAAACTATACCTACAATCAAAAAGTTAGAATTGAAGAGCCTGGCTATTACCGGCTCAATTTTTATGGAACACAGTTCGTGGACTTTATCATTAACAAAAGTGACATACAAATAAATGTAGATGGCAATGATCCCAATGGCTTCGTTGAAATATTGGGGTCACCAGATATGGAGTTAGTGAGGCAAGTTCAGGCACTGATGAGCGAAGCACAAAATAACCCGGAAATGACAAGCCTAAATGTGCAGTTTAACATTGCTAGAAACAGCGCTGACATGCCTCGCATGAAAGAGATACAAGAGGCATATATGGTTACTTATAACAAGGGCTTAGACAAAATAGTACAGCTTTTAAAGGAGCAAGGACCATCAGTGGCTGTGATCAATTTATTAACAACTTCAAATATTTTAGATCGTGATGAACACTTTGATCTTTATCTACATGTAGCCGAAGAACTTAAAAAAGAGTGGCCTGATTATCAGATTGCCAAAGATTTTATAGATGCGGTTGAAAAAATGAAAGTTGTGGCTGTTGGCCAGCCCGCTCCTGAAATCTCGTTGCCCGATCCTGACGGCAATCTGGTGACTTTATCCTCCTACAGAGGAAAATATGTATTGGTGGATTTTTGGGCCAAATGGTGTGGACCATGTCGCCAGGAAAATCCCAATGTGGTAAAGATGTACCACAAATATAAGGATCAGGGTTTTGATGTCCTTGGTGTTTCCCTTGACAGAACCCGCGCTGATTGGGTTCAGGCTATTGAGGAAGATGGATTGGAGTGGACTCATGTTTCAGATTTGAAGTATTTTAATTCAGAGGCAGCCATACTTTATAACATCTCAGCCATACCGTTTTCGGTTTTGGTAGATCCTAATGGAATTATTATCGCCAAAAATCTACGGGGCAAAGGGTTAGAAAAAAAGTTGGATAGCCTTTTTGGTGCAGGTTAGTTACTGGTAAAACAATAGGAAATAATATTGGCGCCCATCCGAAGAGCTTCCTGACGCTTTGATTCGGGATCATTGTGGATACGCCGGTCTTCCCAGCCATTTCCCAAGTCACATTCATAAGTATAAAACGCTACTAGCCGACCTTCATAAATCAGACCAAAGCCTTGTGGCGGTTTGCCGTCATGTTCATGAATTTTAGGGAGTCCATTATTGAATTCAAATTTCTGGTGATAGATAGGGTGTGTGAATGGGATCTCCACCAACTCCAGTTCTGGAAACACCTTTTTCAATTCAAGTCTGATGAATTTATCTAATCCATAGTTGTCATCAACGTGCAAAAAGCCGCCCCCAATTAAATAGTTTCTCAAATTAGTGGCCTCTTGAGGAGAGAATACCACATTGCCGTGCCCCGTCATGTATACGTATGGATAAGAAAACAAATCTGGGCTACCTACTTCCACATTGTCTTCATCAGCCACCAGGTTCATACCTAATTCCCGATTACAAAATTCAATCAGGTTGGGCAAAGCAGTTTTGTTGGCATACCAATCGCCACCACCGTTGTATTTTAGCTTCGCTATTTTCACCTGACCCTCAGCATTTAATGGAACTACAACCACTGCGGTCATGATGAGAAAGGCTAGGGTATTAACCCCAAGAAAGCGTTTTATTCTCATAAAAAAATAAATTTCTGGTAAGGTTAAACTTTGGCTTGATTTGCTAGTCAAAGAAACCAAACAAACTTATTCAATCTATATGCAAACAACGAAAAAGATTTCAATTGGGTTATTGCTGGCGCTATTCTCCGTCTTTTCTTGTACCGAAGATGTGGGGCCGACCTTAACAGAAGACGATTCAGTAAGTGTGGAGAATGAAGCAGTAGCTGACTCCTATTTTGAGGATGCCGATGATATTACTGCTTTGGTCGTGTCTAGCGATAACGGAACTGTTGAAGGAGGGAAGGTCTCTGCAGGAGGCAGAATAATTAACCTAAGCGATTTCAGATTAAACTGTGCGCAGGTAACAATAGAATTTGCAGATAATAGCACTATCCTACAGCCAAAAGGTACAATTACAATCGATTTTGGAGATGGATGCACAGATGATCGCGGTAACGTAAGAACCGGAAAAATCATTATCACTTTTATAGGTAGACGATTCTTACCTCAGTCTTCTATTGTGACCACATTTGATGGTTACACCATCAACGAAGTTTTGGTTGAAGGTACACGGACTGTGACAAACTCAAGTGGCAGTCTGGAAGATCATCCTTCTTTTACCATAGTGGTTGAGGGTGGAAAACTTACCTGGCCTGACGGCACCACTGCCACCAGAGACTCCAATCGCAGGAGAGAATGGATTCGAGCTGCTAATCCGTTAAACGATGAGTGGAGGGTGACCGGAAATGCTGCCGGCACAAATAGAAGAGAGATATCATATACTATGGAGATAACTGAAGCGTTAGTGTATAAAAGGCAGTGTGCTATAAGCAATAGAATATTTATGCCTGTGGCTGGCGAAAAAGTACTCACCACCGAAACCCGCCAAATGAAGATCAATTACGGTGATGGTGAGTGCGATAGAATGGTCAAAGTAACCATCAATGGTAAGTCTGAAGACATAGAAATTAAAGGATAGGTTTAAGGTTGCGAATGAGGGGTTGGGTGAAAGCCTCTCCTGCGAAAGCGGGGGAGGTTTTTTATTTATGTTCATCAACTGCATTATTAGAACCTTGTCATTTCTAAAACAATTATATTTGCCAAAGCCACTACAACCCCTTCAAAGCATGAAGCAATACCTCGATTTGATGCAGGATATTTTGGATAAAGGAGCTCAGAAAACCGATCGCACCGGCACCGGGACGACTTCCGTTTTTGGCAGACAGCTAAGATTTGACTTGTCAGAAGGATTTCCGTTGGTAACAACTAAAAAATTGCATCTACGGTCCATCATTTATGAGTTGCTATGGTTCCTCAAAGGAGATACAAACATCAAGTACCTAAAGGATAATGGAGTTTCGATCTGGGATGAGTGGGCGGATGAAAATGGGGAATTGGGCCCTGTGTATGGAAGTCAGTGGAGAAGTTGGCCAGCACCCAATGGAGAGTCAATCGACCAAATTTCGAAAGTACTGAATCAAATCAAGAACAAGCCCGACTCGCGCAGGCATATCGTTTCTGCCTGGAATCCTGCTGAGGTCGATAAGATGGCGTTGCCACCCTGCCACGCTATGTTTCAATTTTATGTGGCAGCCGGTAAGCTATCATGTCAATTATACCAGCGCAGTGCTGATTATTTCTTAGGTGTTCCATTCAACATAGCATCTTATGCGTTACTCACGCATATGGTGGCGCAGCAATGTGATTTAGAGCCAGGTGAATTTATCTGGACAGGTGGAGATGTGCATTTGTATACCAACCATTTAGAACAGGCACAGACACAGCTTTCCAGAACTCCGTATCCACTTCCACAATTGAAGATTAAAAGAAAACCTGCGTCACTTTTCGAATACCAGTTTGAGGATTTTGAAATTGTAAATTATCAATGCCATTCGGGAATCAAGGCGCCTATTGCCGTCTGAAGCACTTTAGAAAGTACAATGGACATTAAAAAAAGTAAAAAAGGAACCGCTTCAGTATGGGCAGGTGAAACTGACGGTTTTCAATACGGATCTGTTGTAACTCCGCTTTTCAACAGCGTAACCTTTGGTTATGCAGATCTTGATGAATGGACTGAAGTAGCGCTTGGTAAAAGGGCAGGCTATATTTATAGTAGAAATACCAATCCAACGGTTAGGGTATTTGAAGAGAAGGTGAGAATCATGGAGCATGCTGAAGCTGCGATCTCTTTTTCTACTGGGATGGCCGCCATCAGCAATACACTTTTTACTTTGCTGTCACCAGGTGACCGTGTTGTTTCAGTTAAAGATACTTATGGCGGTACCAGTAGATTATTTTTGGAATTTCTTCCTGGAATAAATGTTGAAGTAACGCTTTGTGAGACTGAAGACTTTGAGAAGATGGAGGCAGAGATTGGTAAGGGTTGCAAAGTGGTCTATCTGGAAACACCCACAAACCCTACTTTAAAACTGCTTGATCTTAAACGCTTAATAAGGGTTGCCAAATCTGTTGGCGCAGTAGTAGTTGTTGACAACACTTTTGCTACGCCTATCAACCAAAATCCAATTGTGCTTGGGGCGGATATTGTTGTGCACAGTGCAACCAAATTTTTGGATGGACATTCAGATGTGATGGGTGGAGTGGCATGCGGCATAAAACCATGGATAGAAAAAATCTATCACTATCGTGAAATAAATGGAGCGGCTCTTCACCCCAATTCCGCCTATATGATCATTCGGGGAATGAAAACATTGGAGTTGCGCATTCAACGACAGAATGAAAGTGCTATGATCATTGCGCAATTCCTAAAAGAGCACCCAAAAGTCGAAAATGTATTTTATCCTGGATTGCCATCACATAAAGGTCATGATTTTGCTAAAGAACAGATGTCAGGCTTTGGTGGTATGATGAGCTTTGTGTTAAAAGGGGGATATGAAAGCGTTGAAAAGTTTTTGCCTCAGCTTAAGTTGGTCCATTTGGCAGCGCACCTGGGTTCTGTGAGTACCATCGCTGGTCCACCCAGAACCACCAGCCACGTGGAATTGACAGAAGCACAGCGCGGTGCGCTAGGAATACCTGAAAGCTTGATTCGATATTCTGTAGGGATAGAAAATGTGGAAGATCTATTGGATGACTTGAGGCAAGCGTTAAACGCATTATAAAACCATGAGCCAATTTTCTATTGCAATACATGGTGGGGCTGGCACCATACTTAAAGAAAGTCTGACGTCGGAAAAAGAGCAAGCTTACAAGCAAGCATTAAATAATGCGCTGCAAGCCGGGATAGTGGCGCTGGACCAAGGCAAACCTGCGCTTGACGCCGTTGAAATAGCGGTGATTGAATTGGAAAACACACCATTATTCAATGCGGGCAAAGGCTCTGTTTTCAATTCAGACGGCAAACATGAAATGGATGCATCCATCATGGAAGGACAGCATCTAAATGCCGGTGCTGTATCCATGATCAAAGGGGTGAAAAATCCTATCGCTTTAGCCAGATTAGTGATGGAGAAGTCGGGGCATGTGTTCCTTGCCGGTGAAGGAGCGGAAGCCTTTGCTAGATCAATGCATTGTGAATTTAGAGACGAAACTTATTTCTATGATGAATTCCGTTATCAACAATGGCTTAGCGTTAAAGGCACTGACAAAACACAACTTGATCACTCGATAAAGAAAGAAGAGAAATTCGGAACAGTAGGAGCAGTGGCGAAGGACAAACATGGAAATCTGGCCGCAGCTACTTCTACTGGCGGAATGACGAACAAAAGTTTTGGAAGGGTTGGCGATACCCCTATGATTGGAGCAGGCAACTATGCCAATAATGAGACATGTGCTATATCATGTACGGGAAGCGGTGAATTTTTCATTCGGGGTGTAGTGGCTTATGACGTTTCATGTCTAATGGAATATAAGGGAATGACATTGTCACAAGCCTGTGATGAGGTGATTCACAAACGCCTCAAAAAAATTGGAGGTGATGGCGGATTAATTGCTATTGATCATCAAGGTAACTTGGCAATGCCTTTTAATACTGATGGAATGTATCGTGCTAGTTTTCAATCCGGTGGTGAAAAACTGATTGCTATCTATCAATAATCTTTTTTATACAAAAGATTCACTTATTGGCAATACTTCAATTTCTCTATTGTCAAGAGTGAATCGATCTCCATTAGCCAGGATGTGTGTAGTAAGGTTTGACATGGACATAGGTGTGCCATTCTTCAATCGGTCGTAACTATTATGAGTGAGTCCAGAAGGATCCATTACGATAACCATGCCTGATCCAATTACCCTGAATTCATTGCAGTTCTTAATAATCAACCCGGTGTCTTCTGCGAGCCCAACCCCTAGTTTATTTGGAAACTTGGCCAATGCTTCTGCAAGTCTGCCAAATCTTCCTCTTCTCACGAAATGCGTGTCAATAATTAGTTCTGGAATAAATCCCAACCCCTGTTTCATTTTAACAGCTCCCTTTTGAAAGGCTTCTGAGCTGCTACCTCCTGCAATCATTTCTTGTGCCATGGCCATGGCTCCTGCACTCGTTCCTGCAATGACAAGTTGTTCATGCTGAAACCGGTCCTTCATAATTTGATGTAGGGTTGTATTGGCTATCTTGGTGCTTATTCGAGATTGGTTGCCGCCAGAGAATATAATGCAGTCAGCTTCTTGAACCAGTCGCAGTGAATCTTTCTGGTCAGAATGATTCCTGCGAATGATATTCAATATATCAACTTGTTGGCATCCCAATTTATTGAATGCCTTTACATAGTTGTGACCAACTTCTTCTGGAATTCGTGAAGCGGTTGGAATAACTACAATTCGAGATTCCTTCCCCTTGGCTTCATGAATAACATGAGATAAGATTCCTTTTTCCAAGAAATTCAGCCGGCTGTTCCATCTGTCTCCTTTATCCTCATTACCACCCACTGGTATCAGAATTCCTTTAATGTCCCGGTTCTCAGTCATATAGCTGCGTTATTCGCCATTCCAAATTGAAGATAATTTCCTAACAAAATCTATATTTATGGAAAATCATCTCTAAGCTCACTTTACAAGCTTGCAATATTATGAAGATACGTGAAATCAATGCGATGCGAGGTCCAAATTATTGGTCCATCCGAAGACATAAATTAATTGTAATGGTGCTTGACCTTGAGGAGATGGAGCAGAGACCAACCAATACGATAGATGGTTTTCTTGATCGACTCAAAGAAATGTTTCCCACTATGTATGAACACCGGTGTTCAGTTGGAGAACCAGGGGGATTTTTCCAGCGTGTAGAAGAAGGTACCTGGATGGGACATGTGATTGAGCATATTGCTTTGGAGATACAATCGCTGGCAGGTATGGATGTTGGGTTTGGAAGAACCAGAGGTTATGGGGAAGAGGGTGTCTACAATGTCGTGTTTGATTACATGGAAGAAAAAGTGGGTAGATATGCAGCCAAAGCCTCTGTTGACATTGCAGAAGCACTGACAGCAGGCGAACCGTATGATCTTTCAAAAGACATTCAGGAGATGAGAGAGATTCGGGAGGCAGAGCGGCTTGGACCAAGCACTGGATCTATCATTGAAGAAGCAGAAAGCAGAGGCATACCCTGGATCAGGTTGAACAGACAATCGCTTTGTCAGTTGGGATATGGAGCCAATCAAAAGCGAATACAAGCTACAGTAACCAGCCAGACCAGCAGCATTGGCGTGGAGATCGCGTGCGATAAGGAAGATACTAAATTTCTTCTTGAGCAGGCTGAAGTACCTATTCCCAAAGGTGAGATCATTCGAACAGATGTTGGATTGAAAGAAGCTGTGGAATACGTAAAATACCCATTGGTGATCAAGCCCATCAGTGGCAATCACGGAAGAGGCATCACAACCGATGTCAATAGCTGGGAGGATGCATTGATTGCATTTGAAGCTGCCAAGAAAGTTTCCCGTTCGGTAATTGTTGAAAAATATATAGTTGGTGAAGACTATCGACTTCTTGTAATTAATTATAAGCTCGTGGCTGCAGCCAAAAGAACTCCGGCCCACGTGATTGGTGATGGCAAGTCTACTATACAAGAATTAATAGACCAGGTCAATGCAGATCCGCGCAGAGGTTATGGGCATGAAAAAGTGTTGACTCAAATTGATGTCAATGATTTGACTTTAGGCATTCTGGAAGAAAGAGGATTGAGTCTGCAAAGTGTGGTTGCTAAAGGGGAATTTGTCAAGCTGAAAGATACAGCCAATTTAAGCACAGGTGGAACCGCGGAAGATGTAACAGATATTGTTCATCCCTACAATATATTTATGGCCGAACGAATTTCTAAAATTATTGGTCTAGATATTTGTGGAATCGACATCATGACAACAGACATTGGTCAACCACTGCCGGAGACTGGTGGTGCGGTACTCGAGGTAAATGCCGGGCCGGGGTTTAGGATGCATTTGGCGCCAGCCACCGGTTTGCCACGGAATGTAGCCGGTCATGTTATTGATATGCTATACCCTCCCGGATCCACATCCCGGATTCCCATCATCGCTGTTACAGGCACCAATGGCAAGACTACAACCACCAGACTGATTGCTCACATGGTAAAAATGAAAGGATTTAAGGTCGGCTATACGACCTCTGATGGGGTGTATATTCAGAATCGATTGTTGATGGCTGGAGATTGCACGGGACCCGCCAGCGCTGAGTTTGTGCTGAAAGATCCTACTGTCGATTTTGCCGTTTTGGAATGTGCAAGGGGAGGATTATTGCGGGCCGGCCTTGGATTTAAATATTGTGATGTGGGTATTGTTACCAATGTGGCACCTGATCATCTTGGTTTAAAAGGAATTCATACCATAGAACAATTGGCTCAAGTAAAGGGAGTAATACCCGAAACCGTTTTACCTGAGGGATATGCTATTTTGAATGCAGATGACGACCGGGTTTATGACATGAGAAAATCGGTCAAGTGTAATGTGGCCTTATTCTCGATGGATGAAAAGAATCCAAATATTAAAAGGCATGCCCGTAACGGTGGCCTTTCGGCTATATATGAAAACGGGTACATCACTATTTGTAAAGGTGATTGGAAGATGCGGGTAAGCAAGGCTGTGAATGTGCCTTTAACTTTTGATGGGCGAGCCGCCTTCATGATACAAAATGTGTTGCCTGCCGTGTTAGCCGGATTTGTAAGGGGATTTTCTATTGATGATATCAGGGTAGCGATAGAATCATTCATACCTTCTCCATCACAAACTCCTGGTCGATTGAACTTGTTTGCGTTCAAAGATTTCCAAATCATGCTCGATTATGCGCATAATGCAGCAGGACTAAGGGCACTTCAAAAGTTGGTGGAGAAAATGGAAGGAAAGCCGAAGGTTGGAATTATTGCAGGTATTGGAGATAGACGAGTAGAAGACAATAATGAAATTGGAAGAGTAGCTGCAGAGATGTTTGACGAGATCATCATTAGGCAGGATAAACACCTGCGCGGAAAAACAGCAGAAGAGCTTATTCAAATGATTCAGGATGGTATCAAGCGTGTGGATCCCCAAAAACCCGTCAAAGTAATTCCTTCTGAAAAGGAGGCCATCACATTTGCCATGAAGAATGCAAAAAAAGGTTCGCTGATTATCCTAAGTAGTGATGTCGTGCCTGACGCACTTAATCTGGTGATGCAGTTCAAAGAGGAAGAATCTAACCGGTTGTATGAAATCACCAATAAAGACATACCCAATTTAGCCTGATAGGGATTATATACTTGGTACATTTTATTCTCCCTTTTGAAATAGGTAATTAAGAGCTTACTTTTAAGTTGGGAAAGTAATATATGGATTGGTATTTAGTGTCTATCGGCTTGATTTTTCAGAAAATAGACAATCTTTTTGCCACTATGCTCGATTAGTCTGTGATTGAGAGTCTTTTTATTATGTTAATCGGATTCTGGGAATAATTAATAGTGGGCGCAAATTCTTTGCTTTTTTCCTGTTATCACCAAATTGCCAGCAGGAATTTACATTATTCAGATTGCGGATGGCAAAACAATACGGTCAGCCAGATTAATAAAAAATAGTTCGACCTGCCTAAGAGCCTAAATAATTACCAGAAGGGCATCTCAAATATTCATTAGTTTACTAAATGATTTAGTTTTGTTACTTGGATTAAAAGAAATACCCCAATCTGATGTCCGAATACCGGATTATTTCGTATTGATATTATGCCCGAAAAAAGCAGCATTTTTGACATGATTGGACCTATTATGATTGGTCCTTCGAGTTCTCACACCGCAGGTGTAGTGAGAATTGCCAGGGCTGGCGTAGCCCTATTGGGGGGCATTCCGGAAGAGGCGGAAATAACCTTCTACAACTCATTCGCGCGCACCTATGAAGGGCATGGTAGCGATCGAGCCATCATAGCTGGACTCTTAGACTTCAAAACTGACGACAAGCGCATCAAAGAAGCTTTGGATTTGGCCAAAGTCCAGGGTCTTACCTATCATTTTAGGTCAGTGGGAAATGCCTCTACATTTCATCCCAACTCCATCAAACTAGAATTGAAAAGGGGAGATAGGAAAGTAGAATTATTAGGGGAGAGTAAAGGAGGAGGAATTATTAATATTGCCGAGGTCAATGGTTTTAAGGCTGATTTCACTACATCAAATCACACTATCATTATTTATGCTGATGATGTAAAGGGAAGTGTAGCCTTCATTGCCAGTGTATTGGCTAATGATAGCTGTAATATTGCAACCATGTCGGTGTCCAGGAAGGGAAAGAATGACCTGGCATGTCTTGTTATTGAAATAGATTCGGGTATTAAAGATGTAACATTTAAGTATTTAAATAGTCTTAATTGGGTAAAGGAAGTTATTTCCATACCTGAAATCGGATAAAGTATGAATAGATTTTTACCCATTTGCTTATTCTTTTTTTCCATTATTTTCTTCCTTTCTGTGGGGCAGGACATTGATGCCAAGGAATGGACCCTTCAGGAGTGCGTTAAGGTAGCCATTGATAACAACCTCAACGTTAGGCGTGGGGTGTACAACATGGAAAGCTTCAAGGTCGGGCTATTTCAATCAAAGATGGCATTCCTTCCTTCATTGAATGCGGGCTCATCCTACGGGCAGAATTTTGGACGCGCGCTTAACCCAGTTACCAATGCGTTTATCAATCGCAACACAACTAACATCAACGTGCAGGCAAACACTCAACTCACGTTATTTAATGGCTTTCGCCTGCAAAATACGTTAAGACAAAACCAAAGAGATGTTGAGGCTTCGGAGAAAGATCTGGAGAAAGCGAAGAACGATGTAATTATTAATGTAGTAACCCTCTATGTTAATGTCATTTTCAATCAGGAGTTGTATGAAAATGCAACATACCAGTTGAACTCAAGTCAGCAGCAAATGGAAAGGATCAAACGGCAAGTTGCGGTAGGTGGATTGCCTAAAGGTGACGAATTGAATCAAGAAGCACAAGTAGCCACCAATGAGGTTAATTTGATCAATCAGGAAAATGCACTCAATTTTTCTTTACTACAATTGAAGCAGGCCATGCAATTGCCAGGCTCCACACCCATGCGAGTTCAAGTTCCTGATCTTCAGTTGGAGGATTTGATTTTGGAAGATGGGCCAAACGTCACATATGAGATAGCATTGAAGAATATGCCAGAGATTAAAAGTGCATTACTCAAAGTGGAGAGCGCGCAGCTAGCGCTGAAAGCGAGTAAAGGCAGTCTATATCCACGACTGAGCTTAAATGGAACCGCTGCATCTAACTATTCTAGTGCCTCTGATCAACCATTGACAGCGTTGGATGGAACCTTTGTTCCTACTTCATCTCCTGTTGGGTTTGTGCAAGGGTCTAATGCACCTGTCTATGGTTATATGCCTGGAACTACCGTAATATCTGAGGGGTATAGCGAGACCGATCAATTAAAAGACAATCTATTCAAACAAGCTAACATAGGACTTTCAATTCCATTATTCAACGGTTGGGCAAATCGCGCTGGAGTGCAGCGCGCAGCGATCAGTCATGAAGTAGCCAACATTACTGCGCAGGAAACCAAAAATGTGCTTCGACAAACCATTGAGACATCCTACAATGATGCACTGGCTGCATCCAAGACATATGCCGCTTCACTTAAGCAGGTAAGTGCTCGCGAAGAAGCGTACCGTATGGCG
>DATCZR010000082.1:0-4511 GCA_036525835.1 Cyclobacteriaceae bacterium | reverse complement strand
AGGGTTCTAGTAGTGAGCTGACCATTCAACCGATAGGATTGGAAATAGATAATCACAAAATAGCAGTTGAACTAGACGGCCAGGTAGTTGATGCAGAAATTGGAGATTTAAATGCAGATGGGTTTCCTGAAATCCTAATTTACACAGTATCCGCTGGAAGTGGCAGCTATGGAAACGTGATTGGTTATGCTGTAAATAATGGAAAGTCTATAAGTCAAATTTACTTTCCCGATATAGCTGAAAATCAAGAAGCGAGTAGCGGCTATATGGGACATGATGAATTTACTGTTATTGAGACTAGTTTAGCACGAAGATTTCCAGTTTACCGGCAAGGAGATACAAATAACAATCCCACAGGAGGTACTCGCCAAATACAATACAAACTAAAAGATGGTGAAGCAGCTGGATTATTTGTAATAGATAGAATTAGTGAGTGCCGATAAAGTTATTACCCGGCTGGGAGCTCCAAAAGCAGCCGCAATGTGTGGCTGTTCTTTTTATTCATTTTGTATTTTAAGGGGAATTATCGCTAAGATGCAGTTTAGTTTTCTTTCATTATTCTAATCCCAAATGAGCAACGCCAAAAAAATTACCCGTAGAGCGTTTGTGGGCACCAGCGCCATGGCATTGATGGCCACCATACCTGGTGTCGCCATGATTCAACCTGCTGTCAGTGCCATGAAACGGGCAGAAGCCCATCGAGAGGAATTGACTGCTCTGTTAAAAGAGTTAATAGGCGTGCGCAGCATTTCTGGTGAGCCTGCCATGGAAGCACAGGCGGTGGTGAAGGCATACCTTGCCAAACTTCCCTATCGAATAGAGGAAAGCGCAGACCGCCCGAGCCAATATGAAAATCATCCGGAGTTCATGCCTCCGGATCCGCCCAGCGATGGACCATTTGCCAACGTGGTGGGCTGGCCAAAAAAATCCTCGCACCGGCAGTTTGCCATGTTCTCTCATATCGACACCCACACGATAGACGAAGGATGGCAAACGAATCCCTTTGATCCAACAATGGTTGGCACGCGGCTTTACGGTTTGGGTACTTCAGACGATAAGGGCGGAGTGGCAGCGATGTTGGTGGCGGCAAGCGCCTTGGCAAAGGCGAATATGCCTTTACCTGTTGTGATGAGTTTGCATGGCAAGGGTGGGGGCAGCAGGGGAAGCTTACCTGTCTTTGAAAGAATCAGCAAAACTAAACACACCATCGGAGGGGTACTGTATGTGCACCCAGCAGAGACGGGTCGTGGCCTTGAAGATATTAAAAATGCGGTCCAGGGTATTCTTGATCTTCAATTAACGGTCATCGGATGGCGCGGTGATCCCATGGAGGTGGGAAGTATTGATTCAGCGGCATGGGAAGATGGAGGTAATGCAGTAGATGTATGCTGGCAATTAATCAACCGCTTGCGCGAAACGGTTTTTAAAGGCGTCAATGTGAATGTGGGCATCATGAACGGTGGCGACCGCATCGGTTCAGTGGCGGATAAAGCGGTTTCTACATTCAGGTTGAAGTTTGAAGGAGATTATACCTGGACCAAATTGTTGAATGCGGCAAAAGAACAAATCACTGAATATTTAAAAACCATTCCTGCCTCGAACAATAGCTATAAGGTATCGCTTGATACCATTGGTTACCAAACAAACCCGGGAGCAGCAAGCTGGAATTCTGAAAAGAGTAAAATCTTGCGGGAGGCCATTCGGGATGTCACTGGCAAGGCACCCAACGCCTATCCCAATCATTATGCAGGAGATATTCGTTATCCGATACGTTTACTGGATGTGCCTGCCTATGGAATCGGTTCATTGGGTGGCCATTTCTACGAACCTAATGAATGGGTGGATATGGATGATTTGGTGCGGTTGGTAGCCGTACTCATCCAAACATTGACCAATTGGCAAAAACTTTAGCCTTGGTCGGAACTCCGGCATTATGAATATTCAGTGGGCACCATAGCGTTGTTCCCGATGAACATCCATGCTTACTCCTTGTTATTGCCTAAATTGTAAGTATGAACTTCTCCAAACTCGTCATCAGCTACCTGCTAACCACGGTAGTCTTTTTCGCCATCGACATGCTCTGGCTGGGCTTCCTGGCCAAAGACATGTATAGGAAGTATTTAGGCAATTTCCTTTCAGATGAAGTGAACTGGACCGCTGCCATCATATTTTACCTGATTTTCATTGTCGGGATATTTATTTTTTCGATCCTGCCAGCTGTGGAAAAACAATCGTTAATGTCGGCTGTTATTTATGGTGCCCTCTTTGGGTTTTTTACTTACGCCACCTACGACCTTACTAACCTGGCCACCATGAAAGACTGGCCCCTCAACATCGTATTCATTGACATTATTTGGGGCGCGGTGCTCACGGCCTCAGTTAGTGCGGCTGGTTATAGCATTGTCAACTGGATCAAAGGATGACAACTGTCTTTATCCAAATTGCCATTCTTTTATTTGTTTATGCTACCATCTGGTATGGCGTTTCTCTCATTCAAAAACGCAATGATGTAGCGGATGTCGCCTGGGGTCTGGGCTTCAGTATAGTGTGTTTGTATTTGTTGTTCACGCAACCACATACATTACTTACGTTAGTATTATATGGATTGGTGATCACGTGGGGCGTTCGCTTAAGTGTCCACATTTATTTGCGAAACAAAAACAAGGAAGAGGATTTTCGCTATAAGCAATGGAGAGCCGAGTGGGGCAAAACTTTCTATTGGCGGTCCTATTTGCAAGTCTACCTGCTTCAGGCATTTTTCCTGGGTATCATTATTACACCAGTAGTATGGGTGGCAATATCAGCCAGCAATGTATGGACAGTATTTACTTATGCAGGATTATTAGTCTGGATCATCGGATGGATTTATCAAACCATAGCTGATTACCAACTCAGGCAATTTATAATCCACCGCAAGGTTCCTGGTGCCATCATGCAAGAAGGATTATGGAAATACTCGAGGCACCCCAATTACTTCGGGGAAATACTGATGTGGTGGGGAATATTTTTGATGGCCACCTCAGTGCCAGGTGGCTGGTGGACCATCATCAGTCCGCTCACCATTAGTTTTTTGTTAACCAGCGTTTCTGGTGTGCCCATGTTGGAAAAGAAGTATGTCAACAATACTGCATTTCAAGCCTACAAAAAGAAAACGCCTGCTTTGTTTCCTAAATTCTGGTAGCCACTGAACGTTGGATACTGAACACCAGAGGCTGACAACCAATTTTATCAATTCAGCTGCTCGATCACCCGCTTCAATTTCTCCTGCACCTGGTTAGCCACCGAACCAAGTGATTCGTTTTCAACGGCTACCATGGAGGCAATGGGATCTACAGCAGAGACTTCAATGGCGCCATCGGCATGTTCTTCTACCACTACATTGCAAGGCAGAAATACACCAATTTTATCCTCGGTTTGCAGGGCCTTGTAGGCAAACTGCGGATTACAGGCACCCAGAATCTTGTACTTCTTAAAGTCTACATCAATTTTCTTTTTCAGGGTATCCTTCACATCTATTTCGGTGAGCACACCAAAACCTTCTTTTTTCAGTTCAGCGGTTACTTGCGCTATCGCATTTTCAAATCCCTTTTGCTTTAGTATTTTATTGAAATAGTATTTCATATTAAAATGTCTTTAGGTAATCAAGTTTTCAACAATTTTCCGCACCAACTAATTCCATTGAGGCATAACTATTTTTAGCTGCTCCATTAGATGCCTTGCCCATGATTCCCAAAACAGACTTGAGCCTGAATATTGGTAATTCGCAAACGGCATTTCAAACTGAGTTGGGCGATCCAGGACAGTTTTATTCCGTACGTTGCATTTCTACAGAGCAGTAGTACGCGGGATCACTGATGGATGGCAGCTGGCAACTGCCATCCTAATTTTAAATCTGAAATCTGAAATCTATTCTACCACTGAAAAGTATAGATATACTTGACAATCAGTGCGCGATAGTCTGAGAAAGGCAACGTCAAATCACTTCTTCCATTATTATTCAACGTTTCGTTATACACGATATACAAATCATTGCCGTCTTTCCAATTGTAACGCAACCGCAAATTAGCGGCACTCACTTTGCTAAGTGAGTTGACTTGTACGAAGGCATTCACACTCAAATGAACATCCAGGGACGTTGATACCTTCAGGCGACCCACGTGCGCTTTCAATTGCGCATTATTAAAATCGATCTGGTTATACTGGTAAAATCCACTTAAGGTAAGGTATTTGGAAAGGGTCAATGAGGGAGTAACGCCTGCCGAAAACCGATCTCCGCCATAGAAAGTACCCGAAGTCAAATTAAAATTGGCACTGAGAAAATTAACCTGAGGTGTTTGATACATCAGCGTGAGATCCTTGTTGGTATACTCCCCAATGGGTACTTGAATGTCATCAGACAAATCAAAAGCTTCGTATACGTTGTCATAAAACCGGTTGAAGGCCAGGCTAACGCTGCTGGAATTCTTCCATTCCATATAAAACCCAGGAGATGCCATGAGGCTTTCCAGCTG
>DATCZR010000081.1:0-12027 GCA_036525835.1 Cyclobacteriaceae bacterium | reverse complement strand
GATGACAGGATTGACCTTGTTCTGACCTATTGAACACACTGAAATAAAGAGACAAGCAAGGGCTAAAATAAATTTCATACGCAGTGATTAAAGATTTCAAATGATCGGCTATCCACCAATGGTAGACATGGATTCGGAAGCTTTAATTCCACTTTTTCGATTATGCTCAGCTTCGAAGCCATCCTTGGCCCGGTTGGCAAACACAACCTGAAGTTCCTTTTTCAATGCTTCATCTGATGCACCTGATCGAATCAAGTTTCTTATATCCAGCACTCCATCATCATACAGGCATGTCTTTAATGTTCCTTGTGCCGTTACCCGAATTCTATTGCAGGTGCCACAAAAGGTTCTGCTGAAAGCGGCTATCACACCTACATCCCCCTGGTGTCCTTCAATATGGTAATTGGTAGAAGTGGAGCTGGGCTCGTCCTTCAATTTTATCATATTCGGATAAGCCCCCTTAATAAAATCTATGATTTTATTATAAGTCCAAGTCAGCTTTGAATAATGACTACCCGCTCCATTAAAGGGCATTTCTTCAATAAATCTGACAGAGACAGGATTTTGCCTAGTAAAGGCGACCAAAGGCAGAATATCATCAACATTTTTGCCCTCCATGACTACCGCATTGATCTTCACCTTAATCTTGCTTTGAATAAGCCGCTGTAGCGTGCTCATTACATGATCAAATTCATCTCTTCGAGTAATGATTTCAAATCTGTCTTTATCCAGGGTGTCGAGGCTTAAATTTACCGACTTCACACCGGCCTTCACCAAATCCGATATGTAAGGTGCTGTAAGTACACCATTGGTTGTCAAATGAATATTGGTTATACCCTCAATGCTAGAAACGCGCTGAACAAGTCGCATGAAATCTTTTCTAACAAATGGTTCTCCACCCGTAAACCTGACTTTGGAGACACCCATAGATGCCAGCAACGAAACGAGTCTTTCTATCTCTTCAAAGGTGAGCAGATCTTTCTTTGGCATATACGCTATGCCTTCTTCTGGCATACAATAGAAGCAGCGCAAATTGCAACGGTCTGTTACTGCAATCCTTACATAATTGATTTGCCGACCATGATTATCAAACAGCATATAGAAAAAGTTCAATTATTTTTACACGCATTCTACCAATACAGGAACAATTTCCTTGAATTAAAGGTATTAACCTTGGATAATTGAACTTAAAAATAAGAAATTCAGTCCGCATTTAAGCCTAGCCGTAGTTGCCATGAAGTATCGAATCAAAACATTTGGAATAACCAAAGACATTTTAGGAGCCAAGGAGGTCCATTTTGATATGAATGGAACCACAGTAGGAGAACTTAGAGATGCACTGGCCGGTCAATATCCTGACATTAAATCACTGAATTCTTTAATGATCGCTATCAACAATAGCTATGCTGATGATGAGACTACCCTCTCCGAGGCCGATGAAATTGCCCTAATTCCGCCTGTGAGTGGGGGGTAAAAATCAGGTGCTCATTTGTGGTAATATCATTTGAAGTATCGATAGTCAAGTGTTATATTCAATCATCAATTAATTGTTTCACGCAACCCTAAAAGTTATGATTAAAATCACAGAGAAAGCCATCGATGTTCAAAAAGTCATCGAAACGGCCTCTAGCTTAAATGCAGGGGCCGTTAATGTTTTTATAGGTACCGTACGCAATAAATCTCATGATAAAAATGTAGTATGGCTCGAATACGAGGCATATGAAGCCATGGCCGTGGCCGAAATCAGAAAAATTATTGATGAGGCCTCGCATAAGTGGGATTTGCTAGGATGGGCAGTGAGTCATCGAATTGGAACGCTGAAGCCTGGAGAGATAGCCGTAGTGGTTGCTGTTTCTGCTCCGCACAGAAAAGAATCATTCGAAGCTTGTCAGTTTATAATTGATAATGTGAAAGCCAAAACTCCCATTTGGAAGAAAGAAGTATTTGAAGATGGAGAGGAATGGGTGGACGCACGTCCAACAGCTGCCGGTTTTGACAATTAATTGGAACTGAATAAGTAGCTCTCTTGGCTATATTTACTTGGCTATATATAATTAGCCAAGAGAATGCTCATTGTGACAATGGTCACAGCAACGATAAATCCGATGATGAAGACGATGGTTAAGTCACGATCAATGGGATTGAAATGTTCTGGTGATTTCTCTGTAAAATTCATGATTACCTCCAGCTATTTTTTACTTCTATAAAACTAAATACCACACCTATCAATTGTATTGTGTTTTTATTGCAAAGCAAAGGATGTACTTTTTAAAGTCAGATTTTTTATTATTTAGTTCCCTTTCAAGCGAGATATTTTGTAAGTAAGTGCCGATCAAAATACTGACTAAAATTATCATCCACTGACAAATAGTAAGTTAGAATCTGGCACTGAAAGCATAACGTTGATTATAATTTTTATTCATTGAGAATTTGCCGAACAATTGTTGGACAAATGACATCGCAATCTTCCCTGTAAGGTTTTTGGGCTAAAGCCTATTTTTTGTCACGATTTGACCAGTGTTGTTGAAAGGCAGCCAAATCGGCTGGAGAATTTATACTGGTTAGTACCTTGTCATCCGCGATATCGACATAATGAACTGCAACAGTCTTCAGAAATTGATGGGGGCTACTTTCTCCAGTTTGGCAATAAGCTAATAGCGGTTTTCTGCATTGAGGCTCCCAAATTGCCAGCAGTGGCTGCAGATTACTACTTCCCTTATATCGGAAACAAGTTGCCATTTTGGATTGATCTCTGTTACTAATTAAGAATTCGATAATTGTTCGATCTATTAAGGGCATGTCTACAGGCAAGGTCAGCCATGCCACATCAGGATTTAATTCCAGAGCACTCAAAATTCCATTTACCGGCCCACCAAATGTAAACTGATCTCTTATTGGATTTTTGAAACCAGGTGAGTTTGTCGCAGCACTGACAGAGGTATTAACCTGTTCACAAAACTGCATAAGGAGCTGAAAGGCATAGTCACGCTGGGGAATACCATGCCATTTCAGAAGGCTCTTATCACTGCCCATCCTCGAACTCTGTCCGCCTGACAAAACAAGTCCATAAAGACCCTTAACGTGTTCCTTCATTATCGTTTAAAATCCTTCTTACCGCCCGTTTTCTCCATTAGTTTGATCTCTTCAATTACCATGTCATGTGACAAGGCTTTACACATATCGTAGATGGTGAGTGCAGCCACACTGGCAGCAGTTAGTGCCTCCATCTCCACGCCTGTTTTGGAATAAATGGTAGCTGATGTATTGATAATAATTCTTTCCTTTTCAGCTGTAATTGTCACCTGACAATTTTCAAGTCCAATAGGATGGCATAAAGGAATTAGCGATGAAGTTTGTTTTGCCCCCATGACACCTGCTATGATAGCGGTCTGAAAAACGGGGCCTTTTTTTGTTTGTATTTCCTGATTCTTTATCAATGATGCAATCGTGGAACCTACTTTTATCACCGCTTGAGCTTTGGCTACTCGTTTAGTTGCCTTTTTGGCTGATACATCTACCATTTTCGGATTTCCCTTCTTGTCTGTGTGCGTGAGTTTAGTCTTCATATTTATTTAACTTTATTGTCATGCTGCCCTAAGTATTTTTTTTCTCCAGCATATTGAAAGACATTAGGCCTTTATCAAAGTTATAAATAATCATGGTAAGCGTTTCTGAAGCCACTTCCATTGTCCGATCTCATCTATTCAAACCAAAAGCTGAAATGGTCAGTATTACCAATGCATTAGGTCGTGTACTGGCTGAACCTATTACTGCAGATCTCGATTTTCCGCCTTTCGATAGAGTGGCTATGGATGGCATTGCCATCCAATATGAACAATTCGCCAATGGACAAAAAGAATTTGAAGTAGAGGGTGTGGCGGCCGCTGGCAGCCCTCAAAAAGAATTGTCTGACAAGACCAGAAGCATGGAGGTAATGACAGGCGCCCCATTGCCATTAAATACCAACGTTGTCATTCGATATGAAGACCTTGAAATAAAAGAAAACAAGGCCATTATTTTAATTCCAAGTTTAATCAACGGCCAAAACATTCACCAACAAGGACAAGATGCGAAGCAAGGGCAGCTGTTGTTGCCCATCAGCACATTGATCTCACCTGCTGAGGTTGCTTTAATAGCCTCTGTAGGCAAGTCGCAAATCAAGGTAAATATGCTCCCACGTACTGCCGTTATCTCCACCGGAGATGAATTAGTAGATATTAATGATATTCCTGAACCACATCAAATCAGAAAGTCTAATAGCTATACTTTGCAAGCGGCCCTTAAGTCCAGGAGTTGTGATTCCACAATTTACCATCTTCCCGATAGGCAAGATTTAATTGAAGATGAACTCAGAACAATACTTGCCAAAAACGATTTGCTAATTCTATCAGGCGGGGTCTCCAAAGGAAAATTTGATTTTGTCTCAGTGGCACTCGAAAAACTTGGAGTAAAAAAACTATTCCATAAAGTGAAGCAAAAGCCGGGGAAACCATTTTGGTTTGGAAGCATTGGAAACAAGACAGTTTTTGCCTTACCTGGAAATCCCGTTTCCACCTACATGTGCTTTTATAGATATATTGATCTCTGGCTCAAATTAAGTTTGGGGCTGGAGGTGAATTATGAAAAGGCAAGTCTTACTGAAGATTATGAATTCCTCGGTGACCTTACCTATTTTTTGCAAGTCAGCATATCAAATCAGGAAGGTCATTTAATGGCTAGTCCTGTTCCTGGCGGAGGATCAGGGGACTTCGCTAACTTAAAAGATGTGAATGCTTTCATGGAATTGCCGGAGGACAAGAAACTATTCAAACGTGGAGAAGTATTTCCGATTTTATACCTACGAGAAAGGTGAGAATCATCATTGCTCCTGATAAATTTAAAGGATCACTTTCCGCTTTGGAAGTTTGCGATATCATCAAGATATCTTTAACTACTAAAAATCCGCAACTGAAAATCGATACAGTTCCACTTGCAGATGGAGGAGAAGGCACATGTGAAATTCTTACTAATCTTTCCAATGGAACCATGGTTCCATTGGAGGTAATGGATCCACTCATGCGGAAAATAAAATCCAGATATGGCCTTTCCGGAGATGGCAAAGTGGCTTTTATCGAGATGGCCCTGGCATCAGGACTTCAATTATTAAAACCGGAAGAAAGAAATTGTACAATCACCTCCACATTTGGAACAGGCCAACTCATCAAACATGCGATGGAGCATGGAGCTCAAGAAATAGTAATGGGCATTGGAGGAAGCGCAACCAACGATGCCGGAATGGGAATGGCTCAGGCACTTGGTTATCGGTTTATCTCCAAATCAGGAAAACCATTAGAAGGTATTGGGAAAAATCTTATTGAAATAGCCGAAATAGATAAAAGCGAAATCAATCCAAATTTACTGAATACCGTTTTCACTATTCTAAGCGATGTCGAAAACCCACTTCACGGAAAAGAAGGTGCCGCCTTCATTTTTGGTAAGCAAAAAGGTGCAACAGAGGATGATATTAAATTGTTGGATCAAGGATTGCGAAATTTTGACCTTGTTGCTCAACGTATGAACTGTAATGTAATGTTCGCGGGATCGGGAGCTGCGGGGGGACTCGGAGCAGGTTCCAAACTATTTTTAAACGCTCAAATCAAAAGTGGAATAGATTTTATAATGAATTTCACAGAACTAGAGAAAAAGATTAAGAATGTTGATATAGTGATAACCGGAGAGGGAAAAGTAGATTCACAAACCCTATCCGGTAAAGTGGTGAAAGGCGTGGCCACACTTGCCCATCAATACCAAAAGAAATTAATTCTTGTTTGTGGTACTTGCGAACTCAACGAATATCAACAACAACGACTAGGCATCGCCCAGTTGATTTCAATTCATGATGCTGCAATCCCCATGGATGACGCTATGAAAAATGCCAAAACAATTTTGAAGGAAAAAGCCAGGCAGATTCAAACCTGATCTGCTCAAAAACAGTAATTTCACAGCGAATCCGCCAGCAATCTTCTTTTGTTCTATAGCCACAAGTAGATAACTTTGTGGCCCAAAATTCAATTAAAATTACATGTTCGATAGTTTAAGTCTCAAACTCGAAAAAGCCTTTCAGACGCTAAAAGGCCAAGGCAGGATTACGGAAATCAACGTGGCCAGTACCGTTAAGGAAATCAGAAAGGCGCTTATAGATGCTGATGTCAATTATAAAGTAGCCAAGGAAGTCACAGACGAGATTAAAACCAAGGCCATGGGCATGGATGTACTTACCGCCATTTCGCCCAGTCAGCTATTGGTAAAGATCACCAATGATGAACTCACCGCCTTAATGGGTGGCCAAAGTGAGGATTTGAAATTAAGCGGGGCTCCGGCCATTATATTAATTGCTGGACTTCAGGGTTCTGGTAAGACTACATTTAGCGGGAAACTGGCTAATTATCTAAAACGCCAGGGCAAGCAAGTCATGTTGGCTGCGTGTGACATCTATCGTCCTGCAGCCATTGATCAACTTAAAGTATTAGGGGAACAAATTGGCGTTGAGGTTTATGCCGAGCCCGAAAATAAAGACGCAGTTAAGATAGCAAAAGCGGCAATTGACTATGCCAAGAAAAATAGCAAGAGTGTTTTGATTGTAGATACTGCAGGTCGATTGGCTGTAGATGAGGTGATGATGAATGAAATCGCAGCGCTGAAGAAAGCGCTATCTCCCTCAGAAACACTTTTCGTGGTTGACTCCATGACTGGTCAAGATGCGGTGAACACAGCCAAAACATTTAATGAAAGGTTGGATTTCAACGGAGTGGTCCTAACTAAATTGGATGGTGATACGCGTGGTGGTGCCGCACTTACCATTCGTAAAGTTGTTGACAAGCCAATCAAGTTTATTAGCTCTGGAGAAAAAATGGAAGCCATCGATCGCTTCTATCCAGATCGCATGGCAGGAAGAATATTGGGGATGGGTGACGTAGTCGGTCTGGTTGAAAAGGCACAGGAAAATTTTGATGAGGCGGAAGCCCAGAGACTAAATAAGAAATTCAGAAAGAATCAGTTTGATTTTAACGACTTTTTATCTCAGTTGGAACAAATTAAAAAAATGGGCGATGTGAAAAGTCTAATGGGCATGATTCCAGGCATGAGCAAGGCCATGAAAGATGTAGACATTGACGATAATTCATTCAAACCTATTGAAGCCATCATTCGCTCAATGACAAATGAAGAACGTGAAAATCCAGACAAATTAAACGCAAGTCGCAAAACCAGAATAGCGAAAGGGAGTGGCAATAACATTCAGCAAGTCAATCAATTACTCAAGCAGTTTGAGCAAATGAGAAAAATGATGAAGACCATGAACAAAATGGGTGGCGGGAAACGTGCGCTTTCAGCATTAAATCCTTTTGGACGGTAACCGCAGGTACGCGTCAAATATTAACCAAAAAAATAAATGGAATTTGTAAACCTGCCCAACCCTATTCCGTTAATCAACTTAGTTTACAGTTTTAATTTTGAAAAGTGCCCGGCATCCGTTGGGCACTTTTCACTTAAGGCACCCTCTCCCTGGTCTGTCTATGCTAAGCGATAATTCTAGTCATTTTTGTGTATTCAATTTTTAATGTAAATTCTGGATTCAACAATTGGTAAAGTTGTGCAAAAAGAGATGCTTATTTTGGGACGCAACGATCGCGTTGATTTACCCGGTCTTGGCCTGACAGACATTCATGCTAAAATCGATACGGGAGCCTATACCAGTAGTCTGCATTGCTCAAGCGCAGAAGTGGTCAATGGCAAATTGGAATTTGTTTTGATGGATGAAGAGCACCCCGAATTTACGGGAATGAAATTTACTTTTGATGAATTTGACCAGCGAGAAATAAGGAGCTCTACCGGCGAGGCTGAATTGCGGTATGTGATTAGAACAACTGTGAAAATATATGATCGCACCTTCCGAACTCAGTTTTCATTAAGCGCAAGGGAAAATATGAAGTTTCCCGTCCTGCTCGGGCGAAGGGTACTTAAAAATAGATTTTTGATTGATGTCTCAAAAAAAGATATGTCTTTCATACATAAAAAAGAAACCACCAAAGAGTCATAACCCCATTTACATTTGAATTAATTTTGTTCTTCTTTAAAGATTGAAATCCAACTAAAACTAAAAGGCAATTTGACACACAAAATGTCATTGCCTGCATGAAATAAAAAACATGAAAATTGCCATTTTATCAAGGAATCCAAAACTGTACTCCACCCAAAGACTAGTTGAAGCTGCCAAGAAAAAAGGTCATGAAGCCATCATAGTCGATCACTTAAAATGCACCATTGAGCTCGAAAAGAAAAGTCCAAAAATATATTATAACGGTGCTTATCTAGATGATGTCGATGCCATCATACCCAGGATTGGAGCTTCCGTCACCTTTTACGGGACAGCGGTGGTTCGTCAATTTGAAATGATGAAGGTCTTTACCGCCATCGAATCACAAGCCCTGGTAAGGTCAAGAGATAAACTCAGAAGCTTGCAAATATTGGCACGGGCAGGGGTTGGTTTGCCTAAAACTGTCTTTACCAATTACACAAAAGATGTAGATCACATCATTGAATCTGTTGGCGGTACACCATTGGTACTAAAACTATTGGAAGGCACACAAGGACTTGGAGTAGTATTAGCTGAAACACATAATGCGGCCAGTTCGGTGATAGAAGCATTTAATGGATTGAAGGCCAGAGTTATTGCACAACAATTTATCAAAGAATCGGGAGGCGCAGACATCAGGGCATTTGTGGTAGACGGAGTGGTGGTTGGCGCCATGAAACGACAAGGGAAAGAAGGTGAATTTAGATCTAATTTACATCGAGGTGGAACCGCTTCCATTATTGAGTTATCTGACGATGAAGAAAATACGGCATTAAAAGCAGCAAGAGCCATGGGTCTTGGTATTGCCGGAGTGGATATGCTGCAATCGGCTAATGGTCCCTTAGTATTGGAAGTGAATTCTTCTCCCGGTTTGGAGGGGATAGAGGCGGCTACGAAGAAAGACATTGCCAGAGAAATAATTCGTTACGTAGAAAGAAATGTCTGATTTATGAAGGTTGTTAAAATTGCCGGACAAGAGATCAGGCCTGGTGAGTCAAAAGAAATTGACATCAAAATAGCAAGACTCCCCTCCCATACTCAAATTGATACACCCATTTTTGTACATCGCGCTCTGCATGACGGACCCACGCTCGCATTAATGGCAGGCATGCATGGAGATGAAATCAACGGAGTGGAAATTGTGAGGAGAATTTTGGATAGCGAACTAAACCGCGCAAAAAGAGGTACCGTTGTCTGCATGCCCATCGTCAATATCTATGGGTTTTTAAATTATTCCAGACAGGTACCCGATGGTAAGGATATCAACCGATCTTTTCCAGGAAATAAATCAGGCTCACTGGCTAGTCGCGTGGCATACCATCTGATGCATGAGGTCATTCCATTCATAGATTATGGAATTGATTTTCACACGGGTGGAGCCAGCAGAACAAACTATCCACAGATAAGATGTGTGATGGCCAACGAAAAAAATGTTGAACTCGCTGAGGCTTTCAATGCCCCTTTTACCATCGATTCTCCATTTAGACCTAAGACCTTACGACAAGCAGCCAGCAAGAAAGGCAAAAACATTATTGTATACGAAGGTGGCGAGTCTTTGCGATTTGATACACATGCGATTGAAGCCGGACTGGCAGGTACTTTGAGAATAATGAAGCATTTGAAAATGATTGACTGGGCTCCGGAACCTACTGAAGAAAACAAAATCATTTGGAACTCTTCGTGGGTGCGTGCCCGAACTGCTGGACTCTTCCAGTCCAATATTCGTTGCGGACAAATTGTAGAAAAAAACCAATGGCTTGGAACGGTTACTGATCCATTTGGTGAATTTAAGGAGCAAATCAAAGCACCTGCAACTGGTTACGTAGTAGGGCTGAACAATGCCCCGGTAATCAATGCAGGCGATGCGCTCTTACACATCGGTCTGGATGACTCCTGCAGACTTCCTATTAAACAATAAATTAAAAATCAGGACAAGGGATAATCAACTTGTCCTTGGGTGGTTTTCGCGGATCTCTGGTGGACCATGAATAAACCAAACTAAATTCATGCGCTCCGCCACTGCCAGGTCCCAACTTTGAGATTGTGTAGTCGTAGCTATATCCTATATTCAAAATATCCTCTGCTCCTTTTTTTGTAAATCCCACCAACAACACAATAGATTCATTATTGGCTAAATTATTGACTTGCTTGAACGGAACGCCTCGATACCACATACCTACAATAAGCGGTTCCAACGTGAGGTAAGCACCAATATCCATTTGATCAAATTCTCCCTGATGTCTGTATTGCAATGCAGGCGCTATACTTCTTTCGGAAGGTCGAGCATAAATTCCTGATCCAACGACACCAGGCCGGAAATGAAATTTGATTCCAGTGTGAATTGATAATTTCATGGGCAGCTTACTTTGCTCACCGACCAAGGATTGATTAGGCTGCGTAATGTGGTGAGCCGCAACGCCAAGCCAGGCACGTGGGGTGTAGAATAAACCACCAAAAGACAAGTCTGGAAAAAATTTATTTCCACCACTTAGCGCTTCAGCCGATGTAGGACTAATCACATCTCCTGTCGCTGTATCAAATTGATCACCAAAAGTAAGTTTGGAAAAATTGATAGACCTATTGTACAGGGCGACTTGCACACCGGGTCTGAATGAAAGTCCTTCTGTTATATTTACCTCGTAGGAATATTGGGCACCAAGGCTGATGGATTGCAATCCAAGAATTCCTTCTCGATCTCTTGAAAGTATCACACCAATGCCACTGTTTTTCTCTTCGATGAATGTGTCAAAAAAGGCAGAGATCGTAGTAAAATTGGCATCAATGGCTGGCCATTGATTCCGGTAGTTGATTCCGAACCTAGCCTGATTGGTGGAACCGGCAAAGGCAGGATTCAAATACAAGGGAGCGGCATAGAATTGAGAAAATTGAGGGTCTTGAGCAGTTACCGAATTGTGCATCAGCAGCATACACCCTAGTAAAAGGGATAAACTGTACAACAACTTGGGGGATTTATATCTCTCCATTAAAGCAAATTAAAACGATTATCCCTATTAATAAAAATGCAGTGTTGAAACATAACTGAAGCTATCGACTACTTAACGATTTTTTCAGTCAAAATGTATAATTTAGCTGAGGTTAGGCGTTTTAAATTTTGTGAAGAAGGATACAAAGCTTAGGTTGAATGGGTAACGCGCAATATGAACTGTAGAATTCCGAGTTTGTCTTTAAAGAAATTTCTCTTACTGGTTTTGATTAGTTCGTGCAGCTCTCTTTATGCACAAGAACTCACCAGGAACAATTGGTATTTTGGCAATTCGGCAAATGGAATTCAGTTCAACAGATCAACAAAGGCGGCAACCCCTGTAACTGATCAGGCAAATCCCTTTGGAACTGGCGGAAGTTCTGTGGCCAGTGACCCCGGTAACGCCAATCTCTTGTTCTATACAGATGGCAACAATGTATATGATGCTTGCCACGGCATCATGATCAACGGCACAAGCCTGGCAGCCAACAGCGCTGCCAATCAACCAACAGCCATTAGTTCTATTCCTGGCAATCTCAAAAAATATTTTGTATTCACCAACACGGCCAACTTCACTGCGGGCGGCTCTATCAGTAGAAGCGTTGTTGATCTTAATTTATTCGGTAACGCAGTTTTTCCTTCTCCCGCACTCGGTGATTTGGAATCAAAAAATACAGCTATTGCAGCATTAACTAATCGTTCGGAAGGAATGATCATCGTGCCTCACAACAACAACATTGATTTTTGGTTGATTACACATGAGGTGGCGAGTCAAAATTATTCAGCAACCTTGATTGATGCTTCGAGCTACACTGGAACTTTCAATACCATCACCACAACGGGCATTGGACTACCCATAACGGTGGCCAATTTTTCTTACAATGCTGCATTAGGTAAGATAGCAGTCGCTCCGCAAGGCCCTAGCGTTGAT
>DATCZR010000080.1:0-3791 GCA_036525835.1 Cyclobacteriaceae bacterium | reverse complement strand
GTCCCATTGTGGTGGTAGCGGGGTTTATCCTGGAGATTTATGCCATTCTCTATACACCCAAAGAGAAAAAATAAAGTCTCTCCATGTCTATTCTCCAATCTATTGTACTGGCTATTGTTGAAGGCCTGACCGAATTTTTGCCCGTATCTTCTACCGGGCATATGATCATTACTTCTTCCCTGATGGGAATTGCTAATGATCCGTTTACCAAAACTTTTACTGTGGCGATACAGTTGGGTGCAATCCTCTCTGTGATTGTCTTGTATTGGAAACGCTTTTTTGTATCTCTGACTTTCTATTATAAACTATTCGTAGCCTTTTTGCCCGCTGCGGTTATCGGATTACTGCTCAACGATTATATCGATGCACTGCTTGAACGAGTAGAGGTGGTTGCAGCCATGTTGATTCTGGGCGGCATTGTGTTTTTATTTGTCGATAAAATATTCAAGAAAACAGAAGTAAGCGGAAAGGATGGAGTATCCTATTCCAATGCCCTTAAGATTGGATTCTTTCAAACAATAGCCATGATTCCGGGGGTCTCCAGATCTGCAGCCACCATAATCGGTGGGCTAACGCAAAAGTTAAATAAAAAAGCTGCTGCTGAATTTTCATTTTTTCTAGCTGTACCCACCATGTTTGCCGCTACTGGGTATAAACTGTTGCGGTTTTATCTGGAAGGAAATCGGTTTGGTTCGCAGGAGATTACATTGTTAATCATTGGCAATGTAGTTGCATTTGTGGTAGCCATGCTGGCCATTAAGTCATTCATTACCTTCTTGACCAACCATGGTTTTAAATGGTTTGGTTACTATCGGATCGTTGTAGGCCTGATCATACTCACGCTATTCTTTCTTGACATTGAGCTCTCCGTGTTGTAATGGAATTAACTCCCGATGATCGTGTCTTGTTAATTAACAAACCACTGGAATGGACATCCTTTGATGTGGTAAAAAAAGTCAGGGGCAAACTTCGGATAAAAAAAATAGGACATGCCGGTACGCTTGACCCTTTAGCCACTGGGTTATTGATCTTGTGTACTGGCAAAATGACAAAGCGAATGGATGAATTTCAGGCGCAGGAAAAAGAATACACAGGTAAACTTGTTCTAGGCCAAACTACTCCGTCATATGATCTGGAAACAGCGCCTTCCACCCCAAAAGACATCAGCGTCATCAATCCAGCATTAATAAAACAAAAAGCGAGCAAGTTCATTGGATCCATTGAGCAGGTACCCCCTTTGCACTCTGCCATCAAGGTAGGTGGCAAGCGTGCCTACAAGCTTGCCAGATCTGGTCAGGAGGCAGTACTTAAAGCCCGACGGGTAACTGTTAGTGAATTCGAAATCACCAATATTGATTTACCGGAAGTGTCCTTTAGAATTGTTTGCTCCAAGGGCACTTATATCCGCAGTCTGGCTCATGATCTGGGACAGGAACTTGGAGTTGGTGCTTATCTATCGGAACTTTGTCGTACGCGCATCGGAAATTTTTTGTTGCGTGATGCGCTCACCCTGGATCAGGTAGCTAAATGAAGATTTATCACAGCATTGACGATTTTACCAAGCTTGACTTCGCGGTCGTAACCAGCGGCACATTTGATGGCGTGCACATTGGACATCAAAAGATATTACAGCGACTGAAAGAGATTGCGGAAAAATTCAATGGCGAAACTGTGGTGATCACCTTTTGGCCACACCCCAGGTTGGTGCTGTATCCGGATGACAAATCACTGAAAGTACTGAACACCTTTGAGGAAAAAGCTGCGTTGCTGAAAGAGCAGGGCATTCAACATTTGCTTCGCATCCCCTTTACCAAAGAATTCTCGCAAATATCATCTCAACAATTCATAGATAATATCCTGGTCAAACAAATCGGCACCCGAAAACTGGTGATCGGTTATGATCATCGATTTGGAAAAAACAGAGAAGGCAGTTTCGAACAATTGAAAATAAACGGGCCCCAATATGGTTTTGACGTGGAGGAAATATCACGACAGGATATCGATGAAGTGGGCGTAAGCTCTACAAAAATCAGAAATGCATTAACGGCTGGAGACATTGATACGGCCAACCACTTTATAGGCCGCCCCTACATGATTACAGGCCGCGTAATAAAAGGAGACAAACTGGGTCGTGTCCTGGGCTTTCCCACTGCCAACATTGATATCGATTCCCATAACAAATTAGTACCGGCAGAAGCTATCTATGCCGTGGACGTAGAATATGAAAATCATCATTACGGAGGTATGCTTTATATCGGCAACCGACCAACGGTGGGCGGCACAAAAAGATCCATTGAGGTAAATATTTTTGATTTTAATAAGGATATCTATGGAGAAAATCTTACCATAAGGTTGTTGGCATCTATTCGAAAAGATGCGCACTTTGTTGACCTGGAAGCCCTAAAGAAACAACTCAAAGCCGACAAAGAATCAGCTATGAGTTTATTGAAAGAACGCCAAGTAATATGAATAAAGTACTCTGGAAGCCTACTCCGCAATCCATTGAGCGATCGAACCTGATTCGCTACATGAAGTGGCTTGCTGAGCACCGCCATCTGCACTTTGAGACATATGATCAACTTTGGCAGTGGTCAATTGATCATATCGATGATTTCTGGCAAAGCCTATGGACTTATTTCGACATTATGTCAGATGGGTTTTTTGAAAATGTGAGATCCGGGAATGAAATGCCGGGCATAAAATGGTTTGAAGGAAGTAAACTGAATTATGCGGAACACGTATTTAGAAATTTCCAAACGGATCATACAGCGATTATTCATGCCAGTGAGAAAAGACCCATCCAAAAGATTTCATGGAGCAGCCTCAGAAAAGACACTGCTGCATTTCAAAGCTTCTTAAAAACAGCCGGCATAAAGCAGGGAGACTGCGTAGTAGCTTACATTCCGTGCATCCCTGAAGCTACCGTTGCTTTCTTAGCGACTAACAGCCTGGGAGCAATTTGGTCCAGTTGCTCGCCCGATTTTGGCACCCAATCCGTAATAGATCGTTTCGCTCAAATTGAACCAAAAATTCTCGTCACGGCCGACAGCTATTCCTATGGAGGTAAGGAGTTCAACAAACAAGAAGTAATCGCCTCTATTGTCAAAGCCATTCCAAGTATTGAAAAAGTAGTGGTCGTCTCATCGGAGCCTGTAGAAAAAGAAAATTATTTTTCCTGGTCTCAAATCATGGAGAATGAATCAGACAGTCTGTCATTCATCCGTGTTGATTTCAACCACCCCATCTGGGTATTGTATTCAAGCGGCACCACCGGACTCCCTAAGGCTATTACCCACTCCCATGGCGGCATATTATTAGAACAACTCAAGTACCTCACCTTTCATAAAGATCTGCAAGCAGGTGAAAGTTGTTTCTGGTATACGACTACAGGGTGGATGATGTGGAACCATATTCAAGCCAGTCTGCTGTGTAAAGGCATCATGATTCTCTATGATGGTAGTCCGGCTTACCCAGACCTGAATGTATTGTGGAAGTTTGCCGAAGAGACTAAAATGAATCACTTCGGAACCAGTGCTGGATTTTTGCTCGCGAATATGAAAGCGGGAATCACACCAGGAAAATCATTTGACCTAAAGAACCTGAGAGCGATTGGTTCCACCGGCAGTACATTGCCCCCGGAAGGATTTGCCTACGTGTATGATCAGGTAAAATCAGATGTGTGGCTTACCTCCATGAGTGGTGGAACTGATGTTTGCAGCGGCTTTGTTGGTGGTAATGCTTTGTGGCCAGTGCACCAAGGGGAGATTCAATGCCGCACATTGGGTTGCTCC
>DATCZR010000079.1:0-6836 GCA_036525835.1 Cyclobacteriaceae bacterium | reverse complement strand
GCCTTTCACATCATGTGGATAACCTACCACTGCTGTTTCGCACACCGCTGAATGTTCATCAATGGCGCTCTCAATCTCTGCCGTTCCTAAATTATGACCCGATACAATGATAATGTCATCCACACGTCCTGTGATGCGATAATAACTATCCTCATCCCGCTTACATCCATCGCCCGTAAAATACTTTCCAGGAAACGTTGAAAAGTAAGTATCCTTAAACCGCTGATGATCTCCGTATATGGTTCGCGCCATAGATGGCCATGGAAATTTAATAGCCAAGCGACCTTCTACTGTGTTTCCCTCAATTTCCAATCCTCCATCATTCATGATAGCTGGTTGAATACCCGGCATAGGGAACGTAGCAAATCCTGCCTTTAATTTGGTCACTCCGGCAATGGGTGAAAGCATGAAACCACCTGTTTCCGTTTGCCAGTAAGTATCCACTATAGGGCATTTGCCTTTGCCTATGTGTTTATCATACCAATGCCAGGCTTCTTCGTTAATGGGTTCACCCACTGTGCCTAATACTTTAAGCGAACTCAAATTGTGAGCCCCTACAAAACTTAACGGAGCTTTTTCAAGCGCCCTGATGGCCGTAGGTGCTGTGTAAAAAATATTTACCTGATGACGTTCCACTACCTGCCAGAATCTTCCCCAATCCGGCCAGGAAGGCACCCCTTCAAACATCACGGTAGTCGCGCCAGCGGACAGTGGACCATAAATGATATAGGAATGGCCAGTGATCCAACCAATATCAGCGGTACACCAATAGGTTTGCCCCTCCTGATATTGAAAAGCTGTTTTGAATGTGTAATTGGTATACACCATGTAGCCACCACAAGTGTGCACCATCCCTTTGGGTCTGCCGGTCGAGCCCGAGGTGTAAAGGATGAACAGCAAATCCTCCGAGTCCATTTCTATGGCTTCACACTGATCATTTGATTTTTGTATTTCCTCATGCCACCACAAATCAACATTTGATTTCATAATTGCTTGCTGATGAATGTGATCTACCACAAGCACGTGTTCTACGGTGGGACAATCTGCAACCGCTTCATCAACTATTCCTTTCAAGTCAATGGTTTTAGCGCCACGAAAACCACCATCAGAGGTAATCACCAGTTTACATCCTGCATCTGTAATGCGATCTACCAGTGACCGGGATGAAAACCCGGCAAACACGATGGAATGCACGGCTCCTATACGTGCGCAAGCCAGCATGGCATACACCAGCTCTGGAATCATGGGAAGATAAATACAAACACGATCACCTTTCTTAATCCCTAACTGATTCAACATGTTGGCCGCCTGACAAACTTTGCTGTGCAATTCCTGATAAGTGATGTGCTTCGCTTCATCATTTGGATTGTTTGGCTCCCAAATAATGGCCGTTTGATTTGCCCTTTTTTCCAAGTGACGATCCAGGCAATTCTCGGTGATGTTTAACTTTCCATTCAGAAACCACTTAACTTCTGGCTTTGCAAAATCCCATTCCAGTACCTTATCCCATTTCTTTCTCCACTCAAATTCATTGGCTATCTCAGACCAAAATGAATCCGGGTCTTCTACACTCTTTTTATAAATCTTTTGATAGGAAGCAAAATCTTTGATAAGGTGATTCATAAGGCATGGCGTGACTTGACTAGAATGAAATATACTTTCAAAAATGAGCAATTTCAAACCGTTCAAGTATGACTAGTGAGGTACTTGTTGTACTAGAGCATATATTCTACGGCAACCGCCACTAATGACCCTACAATAGCTACTGCCAGCTTTCGGGCATTGAAATGGTGATCAGGACTGCTTTCAAAAACAATAGTGGTTGAGATGTGCAAGAAGTTGCCGCTTACGAGGGCATAAAGGAATATCAGACCCGTTTCAGAGAGCAGATCAATTTCAACAAAGTACTCACTGATAAATAATCCTAATGGTGCAGCCAATGAAAAGACCACCAGATAAGGTATGGCCCTGCGTTTGGAGTGCAATTGTTCTGACAATACCGCCATCAGCGCAAAAGCAGCTGGAGCCCTGTGAAGCACTATGCCTAATAGTATTGCATTTACATCATAGTTAAAAGTCACTGATTCTGGTTGTGCCACCATTCCTCCTTCCAAAAAGGCATGGACACACAAGGCTGAAAGTAATATCAGCGCAGATATTTCGGCATGGCTTCGTGAATGGGTTTGACCGTAATACTCATGCGTATGAATATGACCATGTTCTATTCCTGAAGTAAAATATTCAAGGAGCTGTTGAAGAAAAAATCCAAGCAATACGAAAAGGCCAATGAGCTCGACTTCTGCATATTGTCGATAGAGCTCCGGCAAAATATGAATGACTGTGATGGCAAAAAGGTATGAGCCGGCAAATACTAACAACAATTTAAAGTTGGTATTTCGTCCTTTGGGAACCAGATATATTAATAAGCCAGCGAGCAAAGGAGTAAAAAACAATACAAGCGTTGTCATCATTTATTTATTGCCTTGATCGTTATTGATTCTGAAATACCATCTGTTAAGTAAGTTTGTAGTCCTTCATCTGTCGAAAAAATAAGGAAAGCTTCAACTCCATCTAAAGTTTTCAATTTTTCAATTGCTTTCTCATGTCCCATGACCATGAAAGCGGTTGCCCAACCATCAGCCGTCATGCAATCTTCAGCAAAAACGGATGCACTTAACAGCTGATGCTGAATAGTTTGGCCCGATGCAGGGTCAATGGTATGCGAATATTTTATCCCATCCTCTTCGTAAAAATTAAAATAATTTCCTGAGGTCGCCATAGCCCGATTTTTTAATTGAGCATAAGCCAAATAGGATTGGCTTTCGTAAGTCGAATTTGGGTTTAGAATACCCACCTCCCATGGTTTTTCGGAGCTTATGTGCTGACCTTTAGTTGACACCTCACCACCAATTTCCACAAACAAATTATCAACTCCTTTATTCAATAAGAAATAAACTACAACATCTACCCCGTATCCTTTCGCAATGGCACTGAAATCTAATTGTACTCGAGGGTCATCCTTCCATACGCTATCGGAATTAAAACTAATTTTCTCTATGCCAACAAATTGTCTTATAGAATCCAGTTGCAAGCTGTCTAGCTTCATTTTTTTTCCAGGACCAAATCCCCATGCATTCACCAATGGCATCACAGTGGGATCAAAAGCGCCATCAGATTCTTGAGCGATGCCAACCGATTTTTGTAGTACCGGAAGGAAATAAGGAAGCTTAAAGTGAAATGCATTTCCATTGTTGAATTCAGTAATCTCAGACCCCTTTATGTATGTACTGAGTGACTGACTAAAAACGACCAGCAGAGAATCTATTGAACTTTTAAAGTTTCTATTTGCCTCATCATAATAGGTTATATGAAAAGTGGTGCCCATGGTGGCCCCCTCCATTTTGACCGGTTCATGGGTATCCCATTGCCTGTATTTATAAACACCATAAACCAGGATGAAAATGAACACAGAGTAAATGGTATTTTTGGCACGGTTAGTCATCCAAAATGCGAAATTTTCGCAAAATAACTGAAATAGTTGACAGCAGGTTCAGAATGAATATTTTATGCTAATGCGGCCCATATAGTTCATTCACGGCCATCAACTTTTCATTACTTTTGATGTCATGCGAGAAGATTACCTAAATGGAGACGATGATGGGTTAAGTCCTGCAGAAAAAGAAGTGGAAAGAGCTTTGCGGCCACTCAGCTTCAAGGATTTTACCGGGCAGCTTAAAGTGGTTGAAAACATTAAGGTTTTTGTTCAGGCAGCGAAAAAACGAAGTGAGCCGTTGGATCACGTGCTGCTCCATGGCCCACCAGGATTAGGTAAGACTACTTTGAGCCATATCATTGCTAATGAATTGGAATCTCGAATAAAAGTGACCTCAGGCCCGGTATTAGATAAACCCGGAGACCTTGCCGGGTTACTCACCAACCTGGAGGCACATGATGTTTTATTTATTGATGAGATTCACAGGTTAAATCCGATTGTAGAAGAGTATCTATACTCTGCGATGGAGGATTTTCGAATTGACATCATGCTGGACTCCGGGCCCAATGCGAGATCTGTTCAGATAACACTTAGTCCTTTTACCTTGATTGGAGCAACTACGCGTGCTGGACTTCTTACATCTCCACTACGGGCTCGCTTTGGTATTAATTCCAGACTTGAATACTACGACTCAGAGTTGCTTACTACTATAATAAAGAGATCGGCCGGTATTTTAGATACGCCACTGGAAAATGATGCCGCGCACGAAATTGCCAGGAGAAGCAGAGGCACACCTCGAATTGCCAATAATTTATTAAGACGTACTCGAGACTTTGCCCAGATCAAAGGTGATGGAGTCATCACTTTGCCGATTGCTCAAATGGCATTGAAGGCACTTGATGTTGATGAGAATGGTCTTGACGAGATGGATAACCGTATCCTTAGTACCATCATTGAAAAATTTAAAGGTGGTCCTGTTGGATTAACCACTATCGCCACTGCAGTCGGGGACGAAGCCGAAACCATTGAAGAAGTTTATGAGCCCTTCTTGATTCAAGAGGGTTATATCAAACGAACCAGCAGAGGCAGAGAGGCGACCGATCTCGCGTTCAAGCACCTCAAGATCCCAAAACCCGGCAGAGCAGGCGGTTTATTTGAGTAATGTTGGATAAGCATACAACAACTCAATTCATTAAAAACTCCGCCTCAGAACTGGGATTTAACTTTTGTGGAGTCTCCAAAGCCGAATTCCTGGAAATGGATGCTCCAAAATTGGAAGCCTGGCTTAATAAAGGATACCAGGGTAAGATGAGCTACCTCGAAAATCATTTTGATAAGAGGCTAGATCCCACCTTGCTCGTACCGGGAGCCAAGTCGGTGGTTAGTCTGATGTACAACTATTATCCTACACAAAACCTCGCACAAAATTCAAATTTAAAAATAGCCAAGTATGCCTATGGAGAGGACTATCACTTTGTCTTAAAAGATAAATTGAAGATGCTGGTGCAGCGACTGAAAGATAAAGTGGGTGATGTAAATGGTCGGGTGTTTGTTGATTCCGCGCCTGTGATGGAAAGATCGTGGGCTGCTAAAAGTGGCCTGGGCTGGATCGGGAAAAATAGCCTTTTATTAAACAGAAACTCAGGAAGCTTTTTCTTCCTGGCAGAACTGATCATTGATTTGGAATTAGCATATGATGGTCCTATCCAGGATTACTGCGGCACATGCACAGCTTGCATGGATGCCTGTCCTACTGAAGCTATTCCTGAGCCCTATGTGGTTGATGGAAGTAAATGTATTTCTTATTTCACCATTGAACTCCAGGAGGAGATTCCGCAGTCTTTAAAAGGGAAATTTGACAATTGGATCTTTGGATGCGACATCTGTCAGGATGTTTGTCCCTGGAATCGATTTGCCACGCCACATCAGGAGTCCCGATTTGAACCAGTTCATGCTTTGAAAGAAATGGCTGCGGGAGAGTGGCGGGTTCTGAACGAAGAAGTATTCAAAAAAGTTTTTAAGAAATCTGCAGTGAAGCGAACTGGCTACAAAGGATTGAAGCGGAATATCGATTTTACGAATCCAAAAAAAGATAAAACCCCGACAAAGCCGGGGTCTCTAGGTGATTAAATCTGAAAATTTAGTCAGTCATTACAAAGCAGCGATTCAAAATCGCGCCATGTTCATCCTCATAATTGGCATAACACCAATTTTTGAGTTCCTGAATTTCATCAGCAATTAACATCTTAATTGCCTTTCTTAACTCTTTTTCAAAGAGTTTTGCATCAAAACTTACCCTTGCCAAGACGGTTTTAACGTAATTCAGCATTTTTCTCATCCGCGAAATAAAATTTAAGTTTGTGCAGTGATTTTGGTAGTGACCGTTAATATACAAAATCAGTTAAAGTCACAAAAGAACTAGTTTCTTTTAAAGGAGCGAAATCTGTGAATCGAAGTTGTATGAATTTGAAGCCCGTTTTTTTTCTTTTTTTAACCCTTTTCGCAAGCTATTCAAGCACCCTTTTTGCCCAAAAAGTACAGATTGATTTAGGGCCGGATGAAATTGGTGAAAATCAGGGATGGACCATCACCGTGACAGTAAGCAATGATAGGCTCAATAATTATGACAATTTCCCCGATATAGAGGGATTTAGGAAAAGAGGAACTTCCACCCAATCTCAAACCAGCATCGTTAACGGGCAAATTAGCTCGTCCCAGAGCGTTGTTATGACATACCTGCCCACCCGACAGGGTGTTTTCACTCTCCCTGCATTCAAAATGAAGATTAATGATGAAATCATTTCTTCACCTGGAAAAAGGATTACCGTTGGCCCACCCATTCAAACACAGCAAATAGACCCATTTAGGAGCTTATTCGATCGTGATCCCACCAGCGACTTTTTTGGCCGTGGTGAGACAGAATTTGTAGATGTAAAAGAAGATGCCCTTTTGGCTTTGACTACCAACAAGAATGAGGTTTATGTGGGGGAAGGCTTCACTACCACTTTATCCTTTCTGGTTGCAGCCAACAATCGCGCTCCAATGCAATTTCATGATTTAGGAAAACAGCTTTCCGACATTCTTAAAAAATTACGACCATCCACTTGTTGGGAGGAAAATTTCAATATTGAAAATATTGAAGGCGAATCAATTCAAATTGGTGGAAAAAACTATACCCAGTACAAAATATACCAGGCTACCTTTTACCCTTTAAACACACAACCCATCACATTTCCAAGCGTAGGTTTGGAAATGATCAAATTCAAAGTGGCAAAGAATCCTTCTTTTTTTGGACAAAACAGACAAGAGGACTATAAAACATTTTATTCCTCTCCTAAAAAGG
>DATCZR010000078.1:0-2248 GCA_036525835.1 Cyclobacteriaceae bacterium | reverse complement strand
TATCTTTTAAATGAATCCTGTGCCAATCACGTTATCAATTTGCACTCACCTCCCAAGAAAAAATATATTCAAATGTTCAATGAAGTAATGAAGGACTTGGGCACATTAATCCATCTTTGTACAGATTCGATAGAGCACCTTAAATTTGAAAAGCATCCAAAAATTGAAAGTGACAAGAACAAATTGTTGCATTCAATCAATAAGAAACTTGATGATCATATTGTAGATATTCAAAGTGACGATTTGGGGAATAGAATGGCCTTTCTGCAAACCAGAATTTTATTGGAAACCAAAGACATTGTAGCTGTGGTCCATCGGGTTTATACGCTCTATTATGAATTTGTCCAGCATTCTGTAGCCATCACTGAAAAGCCAAACTAGCGCTGGTATTGCAGCATCATGCGACTGACCCTGTCTTCCAATTTCTCAGAAGTAAGCTTTTCTCTCAGTCGGTCAACCATGATCGGAAAAGCCAGAGGTGTGGGCTGATCAGGATAACGAATGATTATCTTCTGTTGAGCTATTCGTTCCAGTGCCTTTTGCATCCTGTTCTCCTCCAATTGAAAATCCATCACTTCTTCAAATGCCTGCAACAGCAATAAATTGTGAGCTTCATGATCGTGAAATACTTCAAAGAATAATTGCGAAGAGGATTGCAGGTGCCTGTCTTTTACTCTTTGTCCGGGATATCCTTTAAAAACAAGCCCAGCTATGGCCGCTATGTCCCTGAATTTCCTCCTTGCCATTTCAATGGAATTGATGCTGGCCTGTATGTCTTGATGAAGGTTTTCAATACCCAAAATATTTGTTTCAATGGCCTCTTCAATGGGTATTTCCTGATCCGACAGCAATTCAAATCCATAGTCATTCATAGCGATCGAAAATGTGATGGGTGTGATTCTGGAAATCCGATAGGCCATCAAGGCGGCCATACCTTCGTGGACAAATCGCCCCTCAAACGGATACATAAGCACATGAAACCCCTCTTTAGATTCGAGGCACTCAATTAAAAACTCATTTTGATCGGGTAAAACAGAAAGCGTCTGTTGAATCTTTAGCATGGGCCTCAGGTAGATCATCTCCGGATCTATGTCTTTTCCATTTCTGGATTGTTGAAGCTTATATCTAATCATCTCTCCCATTTCAGAAGACAATGGCATACGACCTCCTTGCCAGGAGGGTACCTTGCCTGATTTCTTCTTGGTTCTTCTTACCTGGGCAGTCATATCTTTTACACGCACTAGTTCCAAGTTCCGACCTGCAAACCAAAACACATCACCTGGATTTAAACTTGAAATAAAGTATTCTTCGATTGATCCTAATGTCTTACCGGAAACATATTTAACGAGCAGTGAGGTGTCTCCTACAATGGTTCCAATTGATAATTTATGTTTGTGAGCAATTCTTCTATTGTCAACTTTATAAAGTCCGTTATCTCTATTCACTTTTCTAAACTCATCATAAGCTGTAAGGGCTGCACCACCTGTAGTGATGAACCTGAGTAACCAATTCCATTCGTCATCGTGCATGGAGGCAAAACTATAGGCCCCTTTCACTTCCGATAAAATTACCTGTGGATCAAAGCCATCACTCACTGCGAGCGTAATCAAATATTGTATTAATACGTCAAACGATCGAACATAAGGTATGCGATGTTCCATCAGCTTTCTTTTCATTGCTTCACGCAACGCTGCCGCCTCCACCAACTCAAGAGAATGCGTAGGCACAAAATATATTTTACTCGTGGCGCCCGGCTGGTGACCGCTGCGTCCAGCCCGTTGAAGAAAGCGAGCCACTCCTTTTGGTCCTCCTATTTGAATCACAGTCTCAACCGGACGAAAGTCTACACCTAAATCTAAACTGGATGTGCAGACAACTGCCTTTATTTTACCCTTATGTAGCTGATCTTCAACCCAACTCCTCAGTTCCTGACTGATCGATCCATGATGCATGGCCAGCTGCCCAGACAACTCCGGAGCCTTGTCCAACATTTTTTGATACCACACTTCGGCAAATGATCTCGTATTTGTAAAAATCAAAGTTGCACTGCTTTGCTTTACAAGGTCAACTACCTTATCCAGCAGATGTATTCCAATGTGGCCGGTCCAGGGTAGATTATCTGAATCGTCTGGCATAATCGAATGAACCTCTATCTTTTTTTCAATATCAGCTTTGATGATTTTGAAATTTCTCTTAGTGTAGTAGTTGCCCAACAATACATGAACCGACTGACTCATATTTCCAATGG
>DATCZR010000077.1:0-8072 GCA_036525835.1 Cyclobacteriaceae bacterium | reverse complement strand
AGCATGGTCTGTATTGGGTTTGGGATCAATTCCATCGCAGGATGTCTTTCAGCGCGTGATGTCATCAGGTTCGGTGAAGATTGCCGTAAGGTCTTGTTTCATAGCTGCTGGCTTATACCTCAGCATTGCCATGTTACCTCTTTTTATTAGTTTGTGCACTAAGCACTTGTATGGTAGCCAACTGAGCGGTGATACTCAATTGGCGCTGCCCAACATGGTGCTCATGCATACAAGTATGCCCATTCAGATTTTATTCTTTGGCTCATTGCTGTCTGCCATCATGAGCACCACCAGTTCTGCCATACTGGCTCCGGCTTCCATCTTTTCTGAGAATTTGGTTAAACCTCTTATGAAGGATCGGCTCACGGATGCCCAACTGCTGATGGTCACCCGTATTTCGATTCTTCTTTTCAGTGTAGTAGCGACAGTGATGGCCACCTTACGAGAGAATATTTATGAATTGGTATCTGAATCTTCCATTCTTAGCCTGGTGTCTTTGTTTGCGCCCCTTACTTTGGGACTTTATTGGAACCGTGCCAACAGTATTGGTGCCATGCTATCGATGGTAACTGGTTTAGCAACCTGGCTATTTTTTAAGCTGATTTATCCAATTGAAATACCCAGTTTAGTTCCTGCTACTTTGGTGAGTATAGGTTCATTGATTTTAGGGAGCATTATCTGGTCAAGAAAATGTATAACATGATGTGGTTTATTTAGTATTTTGTCATGGTGGGATCCATTTTATCAGCACAAGCAAGAATACCCCCTTTTAATTTTACAGACTATCAAAATGATGATTCTTCTCAAGCCACTTTACTGCATTTGCACTTCGTGATCCACTTCTGCAATGAATGATTACTTTCTTGTCGCAAGTTATTCTATTAATACTGTGAGGTATTTCATTAAGGGAATACTTTCTCCAATAATACTACAAATTTCAATCTCATAGGCTTCCCTGACATCGATCGGCTGAAAGTCTTCTCCTGCATCCTTTAAATTTTTCAATTCTTCAACAGTTACCTCTTTCATATCCATTTCAGTGTTCGTTATAACTCCGCAAAATTCATCTTATTCTATTAGTTTTTCTATTAATTCTCTTTGATTCCGATTTTGAAAATCAATGATATTGGTTTCGAGGGTAAGTGTATTCAGGATTAAAAGTTTGCTGCTTAAAGAATTTACAATCTCAACAATTATTTTTGGCACCTCGTTAGCCTGCAAGCAACCTGTGATGCCTGGCAATACACCAAGTACTCGACCCTCTTCACAAACAGGCACCGAACAAGAGCTGGGTGGAGCAGGGTAGAGGCCTTGATAATTGGGGCCATTCTTAAAATTAAAGACTGATACTTGTCCTTCATAACTAAGAATCAAACCGTATACGAGTGGCTTGTTTAATAAAACGCAAGCATCATTCAATAAATAGCAACTGGGAATATTATCGGGGCAATCAACTACAATGTTAAATTCACTTATCAAAGTCAATAATTCCGATGGTGCCAACTCCTCCAGCCGCCAGGTCGCTTAACAATCTGTAATCTAGGAATGTCAGCAGTTATTACTAGCTGGACCTTTGAATGGCAAGATTAGCAATGGTTTCTCCAATAGCTAAAGATGAGGTTGCTGCAGGGGAGGGCGCATTACACACGTTGATTACATGTTTTCCCTCTAGTATCATGAAATCATCAACAAGACCACCTTCGCGATCACATGCCTGGGCTCTTACTCCTGCACCACCATCCTCCAAATCATCTTTCTTTATTTCAGGAATCAGGTTTTGTAGCGCTTTCACAAAAGCTGCCTTGGAAAACGACCGATACATTTCTCCTATGCCGGTTTTCCAATATTTGAAAACCACCTTTTGAAATCCGGGCCAGGCCAATGATTCGGCTAGTTCGGATATATTGATATCGCTCTTCTTGTAGCCTTCTCTTTGAAACGCCAGCACTGCATTAGGGCCAGCTTCAACTCCTCCTCCTATCATTCGTGTAAAGTGAACACCTAAAAATGGAAAATTTGGATCAGGTACTGGGTAGATCAAATGTTTTACCAGGTATTCTTTTTCTTTCTTGATTTTGAAATACTCTCCCCGAAAGGGAATAATCTTTACGTTAAGGTTCTTTTGGGTAAGTCGGGCCACCTTGTCGGAATAAAGTCCGCAGCAATTAATTACCAATTTGGTTGGATAGCTTTCCTTTTGTGAGACGACCACACAGTTGGAATCATTTTCCTGGATCTCAATAACTTTTTCACCGAGATTGATTTGACCGCCTTTGGATAAAATCAGCTCACCATATTTTTCAGCTACCCGCTTGTAATCAACAATTCCTGTTTGCGGTACAACGATTCCTTCAATTCCGTTAACGTGCGGTTCCAATTCCTTGATTTCAGCCTTGTTGATTTTACGAAGACCTGTAAGTCCATTTTCAATTCCTCTTTGATAGAGGTTTCCTAGCAGTGGAATTTCCTCTGGTTTAGTCGCTACAATTATTTTACCACACAATTCAAAGGGCACTCCGTTGAGTTTACAAAAGTCAATGAGGAGGTTGTAACCTCTAATACAGTTTTTGGCTTTAAGACTTCCTGGCTTATAATAAATTCCGGAATGAATCACACCACTGTTATTTCCTGTTTGATGACGAGCCAAGGCATCTTCTTTTTCAAGCAGCAGAAGATTAAGTTTTGGATTTGAATTTTGGAGTTGCAGGGCGGTGGCCAGGCCAACAATTCCTCCTCCGATTACCACTACATCGTATTTCAAGAACCTAGATTTTTGCCCGAAACTACTAAAAATTTAGACTGATATGGGCTGTATCCTCACATTAAGACTTGGCTCCACAATAACAAGGTGATTTTTTGGGATCATGGTCCATTCTTTTCCTTCTGTCAGCTTCTCTGAAACGATCAGCACGGCATTGTCGTCATCTTTAGGGGCTTCTAGCCGGGTTATCCCGTCTTCGACCACATACCGACTGCCTTCTGAGTGGTAGAGGGTAAGGGGCTCTAATTTGGCATCTGAGATATATCGTGTAGCGACAATAAACTCACCGTTTGTTACAGCCATGTTTAGATACGCGGGCTCGGTAATTCCAACCTGCTTCATAAGATCAACCACCTTACTGTAGGTATAGTTAAATGCATCTGCCACCGCATCACCATTGATGACTTTATGATTATTGTAAAGGTAATTGAGAAGGTATGCAAAAAGATGTTCTGAATCGGTTTGCCCTTTTATCCAATTGTAAAGTTCATCGTTAAGGGACTCGCGCAATTTTCTTTTGATTAACGGAAAGTTCTCCAGTCCACCATTATGTGCCATGAGCAAATTCTTGTATTGAAAGGGATGGCAGTTAGATTCGGATACTTCACCTACACTGGCTGCGCGTACGTGCGCTATGAGGCAATTGGTTTTGATTTTAGGTGCGAGGTTACGCAGATTTCTGCTGTTCCATGCCGGGTGTACCGATACAAAATTGACGGGTTCATTGTTTACTTCGGGTACATACCACCCAATGCCGAAGCCATCACCGTTGAGTGGTTCTTCTATTTCTTTGGCATTGGTACTTTGTCGGATCAGTGAATTCTTAGGTTGGTAGAGCAGCTTATCTGCAATGATGGCGGTGCCTTTGTAGGCCATGAGTCTGCACATGGAACTTGGAGTTTCCTGAAAAGATAGTGAAAAAGGCCATCGAAATTATTCAATGGCCTCCTACTTATTTTTTGGATTGAGCTTTTAGTTTTCTTTTTTGAACTCAAGCGCTGCTGAGTTCATGCAATACCTTAGCCCTGTAGGGTTCGGTCCATCGGGGAACACATGACCCAGGTGGCCACCGCACCGTGAGCAAACTACTTCATCTCGCTCCATGCCAAAGCTGGTATCCTTACCAATCACCACCACGTCATTTTTCACCGGCTTGAAAAAACTTGGCCATCCTGACCCAGATTCAAATTTAGTTTCTGAACTAAAAAGTTCCTGCTTACAGCCCGCGCAGTAATACTTTCCTTTTTCAAGATTGTTCCAGTATTTGCCAGTAAAGGCTCTTTCGGTGCCTTTTTTTCTAAGGACATAATATTGCTCGTTATCGAGCTCTTTTTTCCATTCTTCTTCAGTCTTTTTCATAGGGAAGTCAACCTCCTTGGTTGATTTTTTGGATTTATCCTGAGCACATGCATTCAGTGTCAGGACGAACAATAATAAATAAAAAGTCTTTGTCTTAATCATCATGATTAGGTTTCATTGACATATCAATAAACGAATCATTGTGGCAGCCGGATGTTAAATTGATCCATATGGGCGCATAATGTCGGTTTTGTGATAATACAAATGGTAAACAAATTATTAAGCTAATGGTTCGGTTAGCTTATAAAATCCAGCCAAAATGAGCTATTAAAGCGATCAATATGAACATGTTAGCGATTGTGCCATACTGGGCATCTTGCCAGGAAGTAAGGATAAGGACCTGTGATAATCCTATTCCTAAAACGGTGGGCAACCACCACCATCGCTGAAGAATGAGCAAAAAAAAATCGAAACCAAAAAAGTGAGAAAAACTGCAAACCATAGCACTCCAATTGGCTTAGAAACAGGTTGGGTTAATTGTTGAACCGGAATTAATTCAAACGCCTTCATAATCCAATTAAATGAACAAAACCGTGCAACATTAATAAGCAAACAATAAGAACTTGCGCCACAATCACTTATTCATATAACGTGAGCTTTTCTTTGAGATCCTGGTTTTCTTGCTGAAGTTTCCATATTTGTTGCAGCAGGTTGCTGATGGCGTCAAGGCCCTCCATGTTGATGTCCAATTCATAATGAAGCCTCATCATTTTTTCTACCCATTGCAAATGAGAAACCCTGATGAAAGCTTCGCCCTCTCGTTCAATAACTTCCAGCAGCTGGTATTTCCGAAGGGAATGAATAAAGGATTCTGGCACCTCGTACTTGGAACAGAATGTGGAAATGGATATGATGTTTTGTTCAGTCATAACTATCTCAATTTGGATAATTCTAAAAACAGTTCTTTTTCTTTGTTAGATAGGTTAGTGGGCAATTTAATTAGATAAGTGATATACAGATCACCAAACTCGCCTTCTTTTTTATATACCGGAAATCCCTTCCCTTTCAATTTTACTTTCGTATTGTTTTGTGTTTCTGGCTTCACCTTTATTTTCACTTTGCCATCGAGCGTATCTATCGTAGTCTCGCCACCCAGCACCGCGATATACAAATCCAGATTTACAGTGGTGTGGAGATCGTTATTATGACGCTTAAAGCTGGTGTGGTTTTCGATGATAAATTTGATGTACAAATCTCCATGTGGTCCGCCATTGATGCCAGACCCACCGTGACCTTTAATTTTAATTTCCTGACCATGGACTACTCCGGCTTGGATGGTAATGCGAATGTTTTTATTGTTGACAGTCAGGGTTCGCTTATGGGTAGTATATACATCTTGTAGGTTCAGATGGAGTTCCGCGCGTAAATCCTGCCCACGAAAGCGAACTTGCTGCCTTCCCTGACGGGCACCTCCAAACATACTTTCGAAGAAATCAGAAAAATCACTTTCGCCAAATGGCTCGCCTGTGTCATGAAACGATTGTCGCTGCCGTTGTTGTCGTTGCTGTTGTCTGGTTTTTTCAAAATGTTCGGCATGTTTCCAGTCCTTACCGTATTGGTCGTATTTTTTCTTGTTCTCTGGGTGACTTAAGACTTCGTTGGCTTCATTTACCTCCTTGAATTTGCGTTCCGCTTCCTTGTCATTGGGATTCAGATCTGGATGGTATTTGCGGGCCAGCTTTCTGTAGGCGATTCTGATCTCTTTTTGGCTGGCGTCCTTATTGATTCCTAGAATTTTGTAATAATCGATATAGTCCATACAGTGAGATTACCGTGAGGCAAAATACTATCATGCAATAGACTAATTTTAGCGCATTCTTTGAATGATATTGGTCATTGGATTGATTGAGGCATATCAGATAGATCCAGCATTAAAGACTTGGCAGATCATCTATTCTTGTGATACAAGTAAAACAAAAAACCCCTTACTAGAAGGGGTTTTTTGTACCTAAACCTAAACCTATGAGAAGAATTTCTCTGCTCTTGACACTAATAACGCTTCAAAGCGATTATGGTTACAGGTTTGCGAAAAAAAAATGATTTTGTTGATAGTCGGCTATTTTCTGAGCTGATCAGCAAATTGCCTGGTGAACTTTTCCACCTTGGGCCTAATTACATATTGGCAATATGCCTGGGTGGGATTCAAAGAATAGTAATTCTGATGATAATCTTCCGCAGGATAAAACGGTGCTAGAGGACTAATTTCTGTTACGATACCTTTTTTAAACACGCCAGATTCATCCAATTGCCTTTTATATGCCTCTGCTATGGATTTTTCGTCCTCCGTGTTATAGAATATTACAGATCTGTATTGAGTACCCGTATCTGCACCCTGCTGATTGAGCGTAGTTGGATCATGGGTATTCCAAAAAATCTCCAGCAATTCTTCATACGAAATGATGGCAGGATCATATGTAATTTGAGTCACTTCAGCATGGCCCGTAGTTCCGGTACAAATATCACGATAGCTCGGGTTTTTTATTTGTCCACCCGCGTAGCCGGAAACGACCTTCTCAACCCCTTTGACATTTAAAAACACAGCCTCCGTACACCAAAAGCAACCTGCTCCAAATGTGATCATTGCCTTTCCAGGCTGGTTCATATTCATTTCCATATTTTGTAGCTACCAAATGACGATCACAAGATATAACTCGTAAGCCTTTAGATAGTGTTAAGAATTCACCAAGCAGACTCTTTTAAGATTTTAGTACCTGTTGTAGAAGTATCTGAGTTCATTGCTCAGTTTGTTATCCATCTCTTTTTTGGTCCTGTTCTCCAGATAATTTCGATCGGGGTAAGGCTCTCGCTTTTCGCACAGCTTTTTGTCCTTTTCTGATAGTGCCCTTATATCACCCTTATAACTAGCCCAATAATCCACCCAAGTTTCATCAGCAATAATTTCTGAGTTTTTGAGGTCGGCTCTGCTTTCAGCATCAGTGATGATAAGAGTAATGGATCCCTTTCCAGTTATCTTTTTAGTGTAAGTGGTCAAGGTGGCAGTAACCTTGGAGTAGATGGGAAGCTTCTGGCCCTTAACTGTTCTTTCCCCTGTTTTTACGCTATCAGTAAATGAATCAACTTTGTTGGTAATAATAGGCCTTCCTTCCTGGTATCCATTTACGATTACCTTAATGTATTGATCAATTTTGGGAAGGTTTTGATCTTCCGCTTGCCGCGGTGTATAGAATTTCACAAACTGATTCGAATTATAACCAAAAACGATGGGTTCAAAATTCCAATCTCCATAATTTAACAATGAAGGTTGTACAACCACTTTCAGTGTAGCATTAAATTTAGACTGTTCAATCATTTCAATTGCTTCGCGATAGCCAGGAGAATACTGATTGGCCTCATTGAATAGAAAATAGGCCTGTTTGGCATCTTCCCGGGTATTCTTTAGTAGGGCCTGTATCCCTGCTTCGTAGGTTTCTTCAGCGGCCTTCTCTTTGACAACCGTAAGTTCATTAAAACGTGAGACGGGTTTTGGGATGACACGCAGCGCTCCAGGCGAGGTTCGAATCTCTTCATACAGACGGTTAATCTTTTGATAATTATCAACTGCTGTCCGGTATTTAAAATTGGCATTTGACTCGATTTGATTCTTGGCATCTGTATCCAAATAGTCAATTGCCAATTGATAACTAAGTTTCAATACCTCCCTGGATTTCTTATGATCTGGTTTGCCTCGAAGCCGCTGTACCGCTGACAGCACCGCCTGATAATAGTCACCTTGTTTATAGGCGACTTTGCCTGAGGAGCAAGATTCTATCGCCAGTGCCAGAACAATAAGTATTGGATAAAGCCTAAATTTCAAAACAAATGCATTATGATAAGCAAATAAACAAATTCAGTGCCTTAATTCATTACTTAGGTGCAAAGAAGTCAATCAGGATATCATCCAGCAGGAATCTCCAGTTACCCCAGGAGTGACCTTGATTCACTTCCCTGTATT
>DATCZR010000076.1:0-4804 GCA_036525835.1 Cyclobacteriaceae bacterium | reverse complement strand
AAGAATGGAGGCTGTGATCTACCCAGGTAATAGGTACGATTTCCATTGGGGATGTATCCGATCTGATCTATTAGATATGAAAAGTTGTCAACCATATGCTGAATAAGATCAGTCCTGCCTGAAACGCTGAGGCCCAGCATGGTAAAGTAAGAATCCCAATAATATATTTCGCCAAAGCGACCTCCAGGGACAATATACGGATGGGGCAAGGCAATCAAAGAACTCTTAGCCTTGTCAGGTTGGCGTGTGAGTACATTCCATAATTTCTCTATGTGGTCTTTAGTTGTATTATTTTGATTGCTACTAAAACCAGATGCATAGGTTTTAGGTAAAATAAAATACTGATCAATAAATTCGTTTAAATTAAAATCAAAGTTTCCCTTTTTTGATAAGTAATCATCTAGAATATGCTGTAGGTCTTTTTTGGGTTCACAATCAGGAAATGTTTTACTATCCTCGAATAGGTTACTGAGCTGAACGTCCTCGAACAATGGACTGAGATTGTGAATTTCTATTGAATCATTTTGCATACTCATTAATGTTAATGGGCACCACTTGAAGTGAAAGTAGCTTCTACTTCTGACTTTTTTGTATACGATTGAAGAAAAATAAGAGTACGATAAGAATGCCGATAGGGATAAGTGAAAAATAGAATGCTGATTCTCCACCAAAAGCTTCAAATATGTTTCCTGTTATGATGGAGCCAGTGGTGCCTCCCAATGCAGAAAAGATTACAATAAGACCGGACATGGGGCCATGCTGTACTTTTGGAAGGTTGCTTAATATGACCGAATTGATGGCTGGATAAATGGGAGCAAGAAATAATCCGATAGAAGGAAAAACAAAAGCACCCAATGGCGCGGTAGCCCAGCCGGCCACTTCGCCATGCGCATTTTGGGCCAGCGGAATGGCCACCAGCACCAATACACTTGCGCTGAGCAAACAAACCACCAATACATTAAACCAATGAATTTTTCTAAGTACTACACCCGCAGCAAATCGACCTATTGCGGTTGAGGCAGCCAAAATACTTGCCATTTCTATGCTTAAGCTGGTAGGTAGCTTCAGCACTTTGCTGTTAAAAGTGGGTAGCCAGCTCATAATACTTTGTTCTATTAATACATACACGAATGCACTGACAATGAAAACGAGGACGAGTGGCTTAATAGCCAGCTTAATCATATCAATAAATTCCTTAACTATTGGTCTTTGTTCCGTTCTTTCCACAGCAGATTCGTCCAGTGAAGTACTGAGTAAGAGCAGGAAAGCAATTAGCGTAAGGGTAGCTAGTAGATAGTACACTTTAAACCAGGCGGTTGAACCTGGGTCCGCGTCATTCATGAATAAACTGAAAATAAAATACCCTGTCAGGATGCCAACCATAAAGAATGATTCAATAAAATTCATGAAACTGGCGTGATCTTTTTTGTTATCCGTAACAATACCGATGGTGGCGTAAACGGAAACCTTTATTAAAGCAAAGCTGGTGCCTGTTGCGGCAAACAGTACTTTAGTCATGTCAAAACTATTAAGCGTTGGCATCAATAGACAAACCAATGTGATCAGCCCAAGTGCTATCAGCATAGTATTTTTATATCCTATCCTAATGATGTAAGAGGCAATCAAAAAAGAGACGAGTGCGATGCTTAAATCTTTGTAGGCTTCCAGGATACTGGCTGCGGATTCAGAAACACCATAATTACTTTGTACCTGTAAGATCACTGTTCCGACACTATTGAGCAGGATGGCAAATACGAAATAGTTAAGAAATAGGGAGAGTTTTATTTTCCAGTTTTGCATGAAGGAGAATATTGATAGATGAAAATGATGATTACAATTCCGCTTTGTAAAACTATCATTTTTTGAATCTTAATCAATACCTGATATTGATGCACTGGCGCTGTTCTGTTATCTGTGTATTTTCTTGAAAGTGATGAGTGGTACTTTATTTAAAAGAGCCACTTGCCGTGTAACCCCTTTTCCTAATAGCTTTTCAAATAATGTAAGCTCGTGGGTGAACATTGCCAATATGTCAATCTTGTTTTTTGAAATGTACTCGTCAATTCCTTCTTCGGGGTCGTCAGCATGGGACACGGCAAACGATATATGTGGATAATTCAAACGGTGTATGAGCTGTGTTACAATTTCCGTAGCATCAATTACATTTTCTTCACGTGGAGAAGTAACGTGCAAAATATGTACCCGAGCATTGAAATTTCTTGCAAAAGAAATTACTTTTTCAATTTCAGCCCTTAGATCCAGGATATCTGTGGCATATACAATATCACTGAAATCATTGAACGTGGCAGATTCTGGCACCACTATTACAGGCAACTTGCTTTTATTGATGACTGAGGTTGCATTGCTCCCAATCAATATTTTTTTAAGGCCGGTTGCACCTTTGGTGCCCATAATGATCAAATCAATGTCGTGGTTGTTGGCATAGTTGTTAATTATTTTTTCAACTGGATAACCCGGAATGACTTCATATTTTATTTTTGGATTGTAAGGTGACTTTAACTTTTCAATTAGTTTAGCGCATTCATTTACAGCATCATTGATTAGTATTTCTTCGAGATCATTTGCTTTGAGCGATCCTCGTCCAGGACCTTCCTGATAAATTACGCTGAATAAGATTAATTCCGCATTGAATTTTCGCCCTAGTTCGATAGCAAAGTTGAGAGCGACTTTCGCGGGCGTTGAAAAATCAGTAGGAATTAGAATTTTCATATCGATTCGAAGTTTGATTTTCTATATGTGAGCATAGGCAATTGAGTGCGATAGACGAGTTCCTCTGTTTTGCCTCGAACAAACAGCCTGTCGAAAAGACTTCGTTCTTCTGGAAACATAACCAGGCAATCTGGTTGATGGTCTTTTAAATATTGTTGAATCTGTCCAAGGATGCTCATTCCCTTTATTTCCTTTTCCACAACTACTTTCACTTTTTTGTATTTAACCAGCTTGACCATTTGCTCAATATCTTTTTGCCTTATTGAATTTCGCCATCCAAAATCCAGATAAAGAACTTCAATAGCGGCATCAAGTCGCTTGGCTATGGGTACAATTCCCTTGAGTTCATTAACCAGATTATTCAAGTCGGTGGCATACACAATTGACTTCATTTCTTTATACTGATATTTTTCGGGGATTGCCATGACCGGCAATTTTGCCTTAAGTATAATTTCTGAAGTAATGCTTCCAAAAATCTTAAAACCTATCAATCCATGTGTACCCAAAATGAGCATGTCAGCGTGGTGCCGTGTGGCTGCCCTCAATAGTGTTTCTGTCGCGAAGAAGCCGGTGTTAACGATAGATATGGCATTCCTATTTTCTTTTTTAATTTTGAATTCTTGATAAAATTCAATTACTAAGGCTTCAAGCTTCTTTCGTTTCTGATTCTCCGCCTTTTGCTCTATAGCAAGGAATTGAGCTTCGCTTATGGTAGGTTTGAATTTGGGCATGCCCATCGCATGAAAAACGATAAGTTTACAATCCATTGCATCGGCCAATCGGACAGCGTATTTAATGGCATTGTTACCAATGGGTGTAAAATCAGTAGCGGCAAAAAGGGTTTTCATTGGTATTAATTTAGTGGTCTTTTTGGGCAAAAACGCTGTTACTAGCTGCTCTACAAGGCTAATGGTATTGCCCTAAATACCCAATGATCTGGATTCACCCGATGGATGATTTATATCATATTGGGGGTGTATTGACGACATAGAATTTTCGACGGTTTTTTCTGAACTTTAAATTATTGCTTATTCGAATTCATGCTAACTATCTACATAAAAAACATGGTTTGCAATCGGTGCATCATGGCGGTAAAACAAGCCATGGAGTCCCAGGGGTTACATCCAGAGCAGATCGCACTAGGTGAAGTCAAATTGAAGGAGGACAATCTTTCTAAAGACCAACTTGATAAGTTGGATGCTTCATTGATGGATTTGGGATTTGAGCGTATTAATGACCACAAGGCAAGACTTATTGCGGCTATTAAAACCAAGGTTATACATTTAATCCATCATTCAAATGAAGGGAATCGCAAGTTTAACTGGTCCGCCATACTTTCAGAAGAATTACACTACGAATACAACTACCTAAGCAGCTTATTTTCTTCGGTAGTAGGAATTACGCTTGAACAGTACATCATTAAACAAAAAATAGAAAGGGTAAAGGAGTTGCTCTTTTATGATGAATTAAGTCTCAGTCAAATAGCCGATAAGTTGGGTTACAGCAGTGTAGCACATCTGTCTGGCCAGTTCAAAAAAGTAACTGGTCTTACCCCTTCCGAACTTAAAAAATCCAGGGCCATTGATCAATCAAGGAGGCCACTTGATGACATTTCTTAAAATCGCGTAAGTCTAGTTCCGAATAATGTAATCTCAGGTTACTTAGAATTTTTATTGCTGGAATGAGTCCGGCTGCACAGATTTTACGCATCTAAAACCAGTGTGGTTAAGTCCAGAGTCTTTTGAGGTGCTCATCCTTCTGGAGACGCGGTAACCGCTGCAGTAGCTATCATTACATAAAAACGATCCACCTCTGATAACATATTTCTCAGTCATGGGTTGTGCAGGATCATAAGAATCAACTGGGCCCTGAGGATTTTCAGCAATATCATTTGCGTTCGCTACTTCTTCATAAGCTAGTATATGATATTTATCCTGGCAAAATTCCCAGACGTTCCCGGCCATATCGTAAAGTCCATACTTATTTGGAGGGAAAGACCTGACTGGGGCCGTTCCGTAAAATCCATCCTTTGTCAGATTTTCGTAAGGGAAAAACCCTTGCCAGAAATTTGCCT
>DATCZR010000075.1:0-2482 GCA_036525835.1 Cyclobacteriaceae bacterium | reverse complement strand
TGCTATGTATGAACAGGTTTCTCACTCACTTTTAAACGACATTCTTATTGCACTCAAACCGGATATAAAAAACCAGAGGTTGCAGCACTTTTATACTCGCCTCGGGTCCAATTTTTATGCCATTCACTCCCTCTTTAGCGTGCTTTATGGGGATCGTCCGGATTTCAATAAACAGATGCTGCATCTGGTTGAAACCCTGGCACATCAATATATCAAGCGGCCTGCTGCGTTGAAAAAGACGGACCTGGCTCGTGAAAAAGATCACAACTGGTTCCTGAGTCAACATTGGGCCGGCATGGCCTTATATAGTGAAGGGTTTGCCGGTGACCTAAATGTCTTACAGACAAAACTACACTACTTGCAGGAGTTGGGTGTCAATATGGTGCATATCATGCCTGTTCTCGACTGCCCACCTAGTAAAAGTGATGGCGGCTACGCGGTTCGCGATTTCCGTAAGGTGGATACCCGTATCGGTACAAACAATGATATTAATACACTTTCAGCCAATCTTAAAGAACGAGGCATATTGCTGACGTTGGATGTTGTTGTAAACCATACGTCCAACGAGCACGAGTGGGCTACGCAAGCGCGTCAGGGCGATAAGATGTTTCAGGATTATTATTACGTTTTTGATGACCGTAAGATGCCCGACATGTTTGAGGAGAGTATGCCGGAAATTTTTCCTGAAACCTCTCCGGGCAATTTCACCTGGGATGAAGATATGGGCAAATGGGTCATGACGGTATTCAATGACTATCAGTGGGACTTAAATTATAGAAATCCCGCTGTGTTTATTGAGATGGTGGATATTATACTATTCTGGGCCAATCAGGGGGCAGATATTCTGCGTCTGGATGCTGTTGCCTTTCTGTGGAAGAAAATTGGAAGCACCTGTCAGAATGAGCGTGAAGCACACCTGTTGTTACAACTAATGAAAGACTGTTGCCAAGTAACGGCTCCGGGGGTGTTATTTATTGCTGAAGCTATTGTTGCACCGGTGGAAATCGCCAAATATTTTGGAGAGGATGCTATCAATGCGAAGGAGTGTGAAATTGCCTACAATGCCACCTTCATGGCTCTTCTATGGGAAGCTCTAGCAACCAAAAATACGAAATTACTGAATATAGCGATCAGCAATCTCCCCGATAAGCTGGAGCGCGCAACTTGGCTGAACTATGTTCGTTGCCATGATGATATTGGCCTTGGTTTCAGCGATACTGACATACATCTTGCTGGTTATGATCCCAATGCGCACCGGCGCTTTCTTGTAGATTACTATACCGGAAAATACGATACATCTCCAGCTAGGGGCAAACCGTTCGGGCAGAATAATAAAAATGGCGATGCTCGTATCTCTGGTTCACTGGCATCCTTGGTGGGTCTGGAAAGCGCTCTGGAAGATAAGAATCCGGATGCCATTGAAGTCGCTATCCAAAAAATACTACTGCTACATAGCTTGATTCTCTCATTCGGTGGTATACCACTGTTTTATTACGGCGATGAAGTCGGCACCATTAACAACTATGACTACCTTGAAGACGAGAGCAAGAGCAAGGACAGTCGCTGGCTGCAGCGTCCCAAAATTGACTGGAGCAAGGTGGAGCTTCGTAATCAACCGGGCACTGTCGAGAACCGTATTTTTAGCAACTTAAAAAAGATGGTTGCCCTACGCAAAGAAATTTCAGCCTTCTCCGATTACAATAACCGCAAACTGCTGGACGTCAAAAACCCACACCTGTTCGCTTTTCTGCGCTTTGACCCGCAGAACAGTAGGGAAAAGATCATGGTAATAGCAAATTTTGATGATCACCCACAATCAATGAGTTTTGATACATTACATCAGATAGACTTTTTCCAACACAAAGTTATCATAGATATATATTCTGGCAAGAGTCTATCCATACTAGATGGGCAAGTTGTTATCCCACCTCTGAGCTTTTACTGGTTATCAGTATGAAAAAGGGTCCTAAATGATCACCAAATGTCTTTTCCCCGTTGCTGGCTTTGGGACTCGCTTTCTCCCCGCAACTAAGGCCCAGCCAAAGGAGATGTTATCTGTCCTCACCAAGCCACTGGTTCAATATGGTGTGGAAGAAGCACTACAAGCGGGAATGAAAAACATCGCCTTTGTAACCGGCCGCAATAAACGGGCCATTGAGGATCACTTTGACATTAGCTACGAGATGGAAGAAATGATCAGCGGTACGAATAAGGAGATCCAATTGAAAGGCATCCGCGAGTTGATCAGTCAGTGTACCTTCTCCTACACACGACAGATCCATGTTCGCGGTCTTGGCGACGCGATTCTCACCGGCGAAACGTTGATTGGCGCCCAGCCTTTCGGCGTGATCTTGGCCGATGATCTCTGTGTTGGAAAGCCTGACGGGGTCATGGCGCAAATGACTAAGGTCCATGCCAAATACAAATGCAGTGTCGTAGCTGTAGAAGAGGTACCGGAACAGGATGTCAATAAATACGGAAT
>DATCZR010000074.1:0-9138 GCA_036525835.1 Cyclobacteriaceae bacterium | reverse complement strand
TCTAGTACCGTGGGCATATTACCGAGTTGGGGATGCAGATATTCATATCCGTCAGTCACATAAACAACAGGTAGTTTGCCATCAATTTCAACCGCAGGTGAGTAAACACTATAAGTTAATTGATAACCGAGAAGTTTACTTGAGTACAATATATCCTGATTTAATCTCCCATGAGTTATACTCTGCCTCGGCGTCTGAACCTTGTCATCCTGATATTCAGGCATTCGCAATTCCGAATTTGGACTACCACCCCCCACGCCAGACCACTGTTGATGTGGGTTGAGTGGGTCTAGTATCCAGCTTTGTTTGTCTATAACTATCTTGTAGTCAAGTCTGGCATCTCGAGGAAACGAGGCTTTTAGCATCCAAAGCGAAGAGCCTGCAATTTTTTTTCCCCCATTTTCAAAACTTTTATGGTAACCCCAGCCATTGAAATCACCCATCCAATCAACCGAGTTTGCTTGGCCAAAATAGAGGAAGGCAACAGAATCGTTTTGACGTATCGGAATCTGATCTTTTTCTTGCAATACTTTTAGCGCCTGTTCTAGGGATTCGGAGGAAGAAGCAGCTGAATAAAGAGACAATAGATTGCTTTGAAACTCAACATATTGTTGTGCAAGCAGTTGAGCACTTACCAAAAAGAACAGAATGCTACTGAGTATTTTCATATCTAGATACTGATCCTAATAAGTGAAATGCATCACTTGAGATATCAAGGGCTTATCAAATATAGAGTTAAATTGTTGAACCTTGGTAAGGGATGTCCTATCAGCTGTATTGAATTAACTTGAGAATTGATATTTTAAGGGAAATTTAAAAAACTGAAATTATATGTCTCCATATGTTGCTGAATTCATTGGAACTATGCTGTTGATCATTCTTGGCGATGGGGTGGTGGCCTCAACCTTGTTGAAACAATCAAAAGGAGAAAATGCGGGTTGGATAGTCATAGTTTTAACCTGGGGAATGGCTGTGGCGCTGGCCATCTATGCAGTGGGAGCATACAGTGGGGCACACATCAATCCGGCTGTAACCATTGCGCTTGCCGTTAATGGTAGCTTTCCCTGGCAGGATGTTCCTGGATATTGTTTGGCTCAACTGCTTGGCGCCTTTGTAGGGGCAGTTGTTGTTTGGATTCATTATTTACCTCATTGGAAACAAACTGAGGATAAAGGTTTGAAGCTTGCTGTGTTTTGCACGGCACCTGCAATTAAATCTACGACATCCAATTTCATCAGCGAATTTATTGGAACTTTGATTCTCATATTTGGATTACTTTTTATTGGTGCCAATCAATTTGCCGATGGCTTGAATCCCCTTATTGTAGGAGCGTTAATATCCACCATTGGATTTTCCCTTGGCGGCCCTACAGGATTTGCCATTAATCCTGCCCGCGATCTGGGACCAAGGTTGGCACATTTCATATTGCCGATTGCGGGCAAAGGGCATTCTGATTGGAGCTATAGCTGGATTCCAGTATTAGGGCCAATTTCAGGTGGCATTGCAGGGGCTTTGCTATATCAAATGCTAGTACCTTAACCTAAAATAACAGATGAATAAATATGTAATAGCACTTGATCAGGGAACGACTAGTTCGAGAGCTGTATTGTTGGATGCAAAGGGGGCTATTTTGGCAATTACCCAACAAGAGTTCTCTCAACTATTTCCAAAGTCTGGTTGGGTAGAACATGATCCCATGGAAATCTTGAACACACAACTGGGGATGTTGTCCAAGTTGATTGCTGAGAACAATATTCAGCCAAGTTCAATTACGGCCATAGGCATTACTAACCAAAGGGAAACCACAGTGGTCTGGGACAAGAAAACAGGTGAACCCATTTACAACGCAATCGTCTGGCAGGACAAACGGACTGCATCAATTTGTGAGTCATTGAAAAAGGGGAACCTGGAAGAATATGTTCGTGAAAATACCGGGCTTGTCATTGACTCTTATTTTTCAGGTACCAAAATAAACTGGATACTAAGCCATGTTGAAGGAGCCAGGGAAAGGGCAGAAAAAGGAGACTTATTGTTTGGCACCATAGATACCTGGCTGATCTGGAACATGACAAAAGGGAAATCCCACTTCACAGATTACAGCAATGCATCCCGTACGCTATTGTTTAATATCAGAGACTTGAAGTGGGATCAAAAATTATTGTCCGAGTTGGATGTTCCTTTATCAATGATGCCAACGGTGTTGCCATCCGCAGCTGATTTTGGTGAGTACTCCATTGCGGGAGTAAGTATTCCCATAGCAGGGGTAGCAGGAGACCAACAAGCCGCGCTTTTTGGGCAAGCTTGTTTTTTACCGGGCATGGCCAAGAACACTTATGGCACCGGCTGCTTTATGCTGATGAATACCGGTGACAAAATTCAGCTTTCAAAAAATGGGCTAATTACCACTATAGCCTGGGGGCTGGATGGGAAGGTCGAATATGCACTTGAAGGCAGCGTATTTATTGCAGGAGCAGCTGTGCAGTGGCTAAGAGATAGTTTACATCTCATCGATCAATCTAAAGATTCAGAATACTTTGCGGCAAAAGCGTTAGGCTCGAACGAGGTTTATATGGTTCCTGCATTTGCAGGACTTGGAGCCCCTTATTGGGATATGTACGCTCGAGGTGCCATATTCGGTTTGACCAGAGATACCGGAAAGGATCATATTATCAAAGCAACGTTGGAGTCGCTGGCCTACCAAACGAAAGACATTCTTAATGCCATGGAAGAGGATGCAGGCGTCAAGCTTAAAAGTCTGAAAGTAGACGGTGGGGCTTGTGCCAATAATATTTTGATGCAATTTCAGGCAGACATTCTGAATACAGAAGTAGAAAGACCTGAAGTGATTGAATCAACGGCCTTGGGAGCGGCCTATTTGGCCGGTATCCAGGTAGGGTTTTGGAAAAAAGAAACCATCACCGAAAACAGGCAAATCAATAAGACTTTTGTTCCTTCAATGGAAAAGGTTAAAAGGGCGAAGCTATATGACGGATGGAAGAAGGCAGTAGAACGGTCAATGAATTGGATTGACGAGTAAGAGTTTGTTGTTAAACTGATTTGAAGTCACCGAACTGAATGATTTTCTCTAGCACCAATCGAAAATATTTTATTGATGCGCTAAAGCGAAAAGAATTTGATCTGATTGTAATCGGAGGGGGGATTACCGGAGCAGGTATTGCATTAGATGCTGCATCACGCGGGCTGGTTACTGCGCTGGTGGATCAATCTGATTTCGCTTCGGGTACCAGTAGTCGCTCTACCAAACTTATTCATGGTGGACTGAGGTATTTAAAGCAGTTTGAATTTGCTTTGGTGAAAGAAGTGGGAAGTGAAAGAGCGGTAGTGCATAAATTAGCTCCTCATTTGGTATTGCCGGAGAAGATGTTACTTCCGCTAAGGGAGAAGCGTGGCTTTGGTAGTCTCTTCACCTCTTTTGGGCTTAGGCTTTACGATTGGCTGGCGGGGGTTACAGGCAAGGATCGCAGACTGATACTCACACGATTTCAAACACTGCGTAGAGAGCCTTTGTTGAAAATAGATAATGTGAAGGGAGGAGCGCTCTATGCTGAATATCGAACGGATGACGCGAGGCTGACCATTGAGATAGTAAAAAAGGCCGCTAAGTACGGAGCCACGGCGCTCAACTATTGCAAGGTAACACGACTAGGCTATAATGAAGAAGGTAAAGTAAATGGGGTCCAGGTGGAGGACGCCATTGACAAGGAACAATTCTCCGTAAGTGGACGCGTGGTGATTAACGCCTCCGGGCCATGGGTGGACGAAATTCGAGAGATTGATAAATCAAAGAAAGGAAAGCGTTTACATTTAACCAAAGGGGTACATATCGTATTTCCGCGCGAAAAATTTCCGGTCAGACAGTCAATCTATTTCGATATTGCAGATGGCAGAATGATATTTGCTATACCGCGAGGTAGAACGACTTATGTGGGCACCACCGATACCAATTACAAAGATCAGATAGGAGAGGTTGCCACCAAGAAGGAGGATGCTGAATATTTAATCAGTGGGATTAATGAAAATTTCCCAACGGTTAACCTCACGCTTGAGGATATTGAATCCAGTTGGGCGGGTTTACGTCCCTTAATTTACGAAGAGGGAAAATCTGCATCAGAGCTCTCTAGAAAGGATGAAGTTTTTGTTTCACCCAGTGGGTTGTATTCAATTGCAGGGGGCAAATTAACAGGCTATCGAAAAATGGCAGAGAGAGTCATTGATATGATCATTGAAAAGAGCCCAAAGCGGAAGGGAGAAAGAAAATGTTATACGAACAAAATCAGGTTGAGTGATGGAAAACTTACCAGCACAAAAAGTGTAAGGCGATACATCAATGCGATAAAGAAACAAGTAGCCAAGATGGGATTGAATGTAAGAACGGCACATTACCTGGTGGAGAATTACGGAAAAAAAACAGATGAAATAATGAAGCGGGTTGCACAACTGAAAGAAGATAATGCCGAACTTAGTTTGATTAAGAGCGAACTTCACTACACGGTAGAAAAAGAAATGACTTGTTCTTCCACCGATTTTTGGATGAGGAGAACCGGAAGACTATATTTTAACATTAAGTCGGTAATCCGATATAAAAATGAAATCAATAAAGAGCTAGCCGTTATCCTGGGGTGGGACGAAAATCATGTTTTGGCAGACTTAGAATTGTTAAATCAGGAAATCGATAAGTCAATCGGATTCAAATGAGCTTTGGTTATTTTAGATAGCCTTTTACCTTCATCTTAATATTTTGCTTACTTTTCAGGAATCAATTTTGATTTAAACTACATAGTACGATGTATAAAAAAGTATTTTCTTTGCTCATAATCGCGTTAATGTGCTGTGCATGTGGGTCAAAAAGTGAAACGCAAGCGACAGAAGATTACGGAATGCCAACCACTGAATCTGCCCCAATAATTGCGGATGAAGATTTGGGTGCTCAAGGAGCCGCTTTGGTGAAGAAAAGTGATTGCAACACTTGCCACCATGCTACTACCAAATTAGTCGGACCTTCACATACGGAGGTAGCCAAGAAATACGAATTCACAAACGAAAATATTGAGATGCTAGCTAACCGGATCATGAAAGGAAGTTCCGGTATCTGGGGTCAAGTAATGATGATACCACATCCTGACCTCTCCCGAGAAGATGCACTTAAGATGGCACGATACGTCTTATCCTTGGATGGAGAGAAGGAGCCGGATTAACAATTAATTCAGCTAAACATTCTGTTGCACCTTGGGTGCCCCTTCCATGATTTCTTTGTTGGCAAACTCTGCAAACTTTTCAAAGTTCTTATTGAATGCCGATGCCAGGTGGTTTGCTTTTTGGTCATAGCCTTCTTTGTCGGACCAGGTATTTCTTGGACTTAAAATTTCAGCTGGCACTCCAGGACATGTTGTAGGCATAGCCACGCCAAATATCTCGTGGTTTTCGTACGCCACATTTTCCAATTCACCATTTAAAGCAGCTGTAATCAAAGCACGTGTATACTTCAAACTCATTCTACGGCCTACTCCGTAAGCCCCACCAGACCAGCCGGTATTTACCAACCAAACGTTGACATTTGCCTCTTTCATTTTTTCGCTCAACATTTCAGCATAACGTGTGGGATGTAGCGGCATAAAAGGAGCACCAAAACAAGTTGAGAAGGTGGTTGTAGGCTCTGTAATGCCTGCCTCGGTTCCCGCAACTTTGGCCGTATATCCGGAAATAAAGTGAAATGCTGCTTGACCTGGAGTTAACTTTGAAATAGGGGGGAGCACTCCGTAAGCATCACAGGTTAAGAAGAAGATGTTCTTTGGGTTTTTACCTATCGATGGTTCAGCGATGTTGCTGATATGGTCAATCGGGTAGCTTACCCGTGTATTTTCTGTTTTGGAGGCATCTGTATAGTCAACCTCGTTTGTCCCTTTCTTGAAAGTCACATTCTCCAACAATGCGCCTGTGGTGATGGCTTTATAAATATCTGGTTCTTTTTCCGCCGATAGGTCGATGACCTTAGCGTAGCATCCACCTTCAAAATTGAAGATCACATTGTCGGATGTCCAACCGTGTTCATCATCACCAATAAGTTTCCGATTAGGGTCAGCTGACAGCGTGGTCTTGCCTGTTCCCGATAGTCCGAAGAAAATAGCGGTGTCACCTTCTTTGCCAATGTTGGCGGAGCAATGCATGGCCAATACGTTCTTGAGGTGTGGTAGGATAAAATTTAATGCACTGAATACACCTTTCTTTATTTCTCCTGTGTATCCACTTCCACCTACTAGAATTATTTTTTTGGTGAAGTCAATAATTGAAAAGTTGTGTTGCCTTGTACCGTCCACTTCAGGATTGGCCCTGAAAGAAGGAGCACATAACACAGTCCATTCTGGTTGGAAGGAAAGAAGTTCTTCTTTGGTCGGGCGCAAGAACATATTGTGGACAAAAAGATTTGACCACGATAGTTCAGTCACTACCCTGATGTTAATTTTATAGCGAGGATCACTGCAAGCGTAGACATCTCTAACGTAGAATTCTTTGCCATTAAAAAAATTGACAATTTTTTTATGCAGTTGATCAAATTTTGCGGAATCAAAAGGGATGTTAAAATTATTCCACCACACTGCCTCTTTGGTGAGGTTATCTTTTACAGTGAATTTATCCTTGGGGGATCTGCCGGTGAACTCTCCGGTATCAATGGCTATGGCTCCAGTACTGGTGATTTTAGCCTGGCCAAGTTTAACTGCTATTTGTGTGAGTTCTTCAGGTGATAGGTTCCAATGAGCTGTGCCCTCTTGAATACCCAAATCTTTAACTGAAGCATTTGCCGGTTTTACTCCACTTTCGTTCATTGTTTTATGGTATTTAAATGACGCCCGAAAGTTAGTAAAATATTATCTAAAAGAGCTATCGCAATCGTTTTAGCTTCTCAAATTAGGCCTTTTATGATGAATATCAGTTTTCATAAAATGGGCCGAATTTGTGCATTCTCGAAAGAAAATTAGCTGATTACTTTAGTGGCCAAACTTTCGTCGGAATTGCGGATTATTTAGTCTTTTATTAGTCAATTAAAATTAGTTATATGTTATGATAAAAATCACTGTAGTACAATATGGAAAATGTGTGACTAAAGTCTATTCAAAGAAAGGTTTCCATTTAATTTCATCAGGTTTTTTGCCCAATAAGCTTACTCCAATTAACATAACGAGTGAGGCAATCAGAGATGGGATGGCAATGTAATCGGTGCCTACAGGGAGAATTCCGATAGACAAGTCAAACAATTCCAAAATTTTGTTCACGATAGGCACCAACATACCAGCCAGAATCGAACTTACCCCTCCGGCCGCTGTAACCCGCTTCCAAAAAAAGCTGGCCATCAGGACAGGTGCAAGGGATGCACCTATCATTGTGTAAGAAATGAATGCCATCTCAAGAACGGTCTCAAATTGTGTAACCATGACAAATGCAAGCAATCCCAGTATGACAATACATATTTGCTGAATTCGAATCAGTTTTTTGGACTCCACCGTTTTTTTAAAGAAGTAGGGCTTTAAAATATCATGTGTCAGGTTGGTTGAAGTTACCATCAAAAATGTATTACCTGTTGAAAGTATAATGGCGACACCCGCAGCAAAAAGCATTGCACCTGCAAAGGCAGGGATTTGCTCATAACCAATTCTTAAAATAATCTCCTCCGCCATTCCCTGGTTGATTGATCCATCTGCAAGAAAAAACCGAGGATCGCTCGAGTAAATAGCATACCCGACTACTGCGATGGTGCACATTACAAATTCGATCACTACCACCCCAATTAACATTCCAAGTACCGCTTTTCTAGCTGAAGCAGCATCTTTTGCAGAGGAAAATTTTTGATAAATACTACTTTCACTTACCAGCAAAATAAATGTAGGCAATACTATTCCCACAATCCACCAGGGATCTTTTCCTTCGAACATGGAGAAGTATTCAGGACTTTTTGCATTGATCGTCATGATTACCTGATCCATACCACCATGGGAGGCGATGGCAAATGGGAGGGCAATAAATAAGGCAAGTATCATCAGTACTCCATTAAAAATATCAATGCTGATAATGGATACCATCCCTGCCAGAGCCGTAAACAAAATAATGGTAATACAAGAAATCAGTGCTCCAGTTTGCACATCAATTGCTCCATCGGAAAGAATGGAAAGAAACCTGCCTCCACCTTTGAATTGATATCCAGCAATAACTAAGTAAGCAACGATGATGGTAACCGTACCCAACAAACGAGCCGTTTGATTATATCGTTGCTCCAACAGATCTGTTAATGTAAACTTTGATATTTTCCTAACGCGTTCTGCGATGAAATAGATAACTACAATGCCCACCCAAGCCCCGGCAGAGAACCATAGTTCTCCAAAGCCGGAGCGAAAACTCAATCCCGCCGTTCCAAATAAACTGCCAGATCCGATCCAGGTACATACCAATGTGCCCACCAACAAATAGACCGGAACACCCCGTCCTGCTACTACAAAATCTTCCTCACTTTTAACCAATCGACTTTTGTAGATAATTACGCCTATCAAAAGGACTAAATAAGTGATGGTAACTAAGGAATATATCATATAATTGTGTAATGCTGAAGATGCTAAAAGTAATAAAAATAGTTTACTGCATTTTTTTCGTACCGTGACCAAACCTTTATTCTAATTCACATGGAAGATCAAAAGACCTTTAAACCTTACATTTCGCCTCACGACCTAATTCCGGAATTTACACTCAAAGCAGTAGTGTTAGGATCCATCTTCGGAATCATATTTGGCGCGGCAACGGTATATCTAGGCCTCAAGGTAGGACTCACTGTGAGTGCCTCAATTCCCATTGCTGTATTGGCTATTTCCATTTTTAAGAAATTGGGAAAAGCTACCATACTGGAAAGTAACATTGTTCAGACGATCGGCTCAGCAGGAGAAAGTGTCGCTGCAGGAGTGGTTTTTACAGTGCCTGCCTTGCTTTTCCTGGCAGGAGGTGAAGCTTACTTTCAATATTTTCAAATTTTTGTACTGGCTCTTGTCGGTGGGGTACTGGGGGTCTTGTTCATGGTTCCCCTCAGGAGATCTCTTATTGTGAAAGAGCATGGCAACCTGCCATATCCAGAGGGCACCG
>DATCZR010000073.1:0-2957 GCA_036525835.1 Cyclobacteriaceae bacterium | reverse complement strand
ATCGTGTCTACGGTATAAGCCTCAATACAATAAGGACATTGAATAGTGTGCGCAACCGCCAGGGCAATGAGAGACTTTTCTCTGGTTGTAAGTGCACCTTCTTTAAAAGTTTCTCCGTAGTAATCAAAAAACTTGTCGGCTAATTTTTTTTGAAACTCTCCAATGTTACCAAATTTCTTTAGGTCCTCGGAATTATAATAAGTTTTCATAGTGTTGAATTCAGGGTAAAAATTTTAAGAATATAAATATATGGCAAGAAGTCACTAAACTAAGTGTTTAACAAACCATCAGTCATAATAATTCAACGTAATGCAAAGAAGAAGACAAAAAGAATTTTGTTACTTGTATCTAAGGATGGGCCTTGTCAGGCAGGTTGGACCTCCTCCACCTTTTACACTTATTTCATTGCCCTCATATACCAGTACTTCGCATCCGACATTTTGTAAAGCTAGCTTTGTCTTTGGATTACCCTTTACAAGCAAGCATTTTCGAGGAGCGGTGGCCAGTACATTGCAACCCATCGATTCGAATTCTTCATCAGGAACTTCAACCAGGTCATATCCGCGATTTATTAATTCGTTTCTGAAAATAATAGGCATTAAGGGGGAGTATACTACTGCCAAATTTTTGTCGACCGGACTTAGAATGGACATTAAGTGAAATACATCTGCAGGCCCTTTGTAATGAGGCAGCGGTACAGTGAGAATATTAATGCCATGGGGAGTCAAATAATCTTGAAGCTGCCTGATACCTTCGGAGTTGGTTCGGTAGGTTTGGCCGACAGCCAAAGTTTTCTCATCAAGCCAACATACGTCACCTCCTTCAAGTGTACCTGGCGCCTTGATTTCACCCAATACCTTCATTTGGTACATTTCAAAAGCTTCTTTCTCAGCCTGAGGTTCGGAGGCCCGGCCTTTTTTACCCATGTTGCAGATGATAAGTCCATAATCAGTTGCCATGGCGGCATCCCTACAATAAATAGAATCTATATTGACGTTATCATTTGGAGGAAAGTAATGCAAATCAGTGCCGGATTCAGCGAGTAAACGTTCAAATTCCTGAAACTCTTTTACCGCCTTTGAGAAGTCAGGTTTGGAAAGATAATTGAGGTCTTTCCAATGTTGCTGCAGTTGTGTATCACTAACAAAGGCTTCACTAACTCCTTTAATAAATACAGATTTTAGTTTTCCTACTTCAGAGTGTGATGTATACTTACTCATTTATAACTTTTTTCTTTTCCAGATATTCCACATATAGAAGGGGACACCTGCCAAAAGCATTAAGAATCCCCAGTACACCGATTGCTCTCCCGATCCGGCTATGGCCCAAATAGAAAATGAGAATCCACCCGCGCTAAGAATGATCGCTCTAATCCATCCACCTGAAGTCAAGTGTTTTTTTTCAATTAATAGCATAAGATAAGATGCGGATGAAAACAGGTAAGGGACCAACACCATAACCGTAGTGAGCAAAACAAGAAATTCAAATTGTTCAACAAGGCCTTTGGTATAATTCATAAACACCAGCACTGATATCAGAATACTTGATATAGCAATTCCAAAAGCGGGTGCGCCGAATTTATTTTTCTTCTCAAAAATGTGTGGAAACAATTTATCCTTGGCTAAGGCATAGGGTACTTGCCCTTGAATAAGAATCCATCCATTAAGGGCACCGAAAGCAGAAATGGCCACACCAGCTCCTACCCAATAGCGCGCTCCTGTACCCCAAACTTTTTCTGCAGCATCGGCAAAGGGCGTGACGCTATGTTGTAGTGTCTCTGCTGGTATGATTCCCATCACCGAAACTGTGCTTAAGATATAAACCACTATGGTGACTAAGGTTCCAATCATGGTGGCGCGTGCAATGGTCGTTTCTGGATTTTTAACATTGCCCGCAGGAATGGTAGCGCATTCAACGCCTTGAAAGGCGAAGATGGTCATGGCGGCTGTCGCACTTATTGCTGCAAAACTGGAAGTGCCGCTAAGATTGAAAGGAAGAAAATTATTGAAATCAATAAAAAGTAGTCCTCCAAAAGCGACAAGTATTAGCGGAATGAGTTTAAGCAAAGTGGTGACCAATTGAACGCGTCCACCCTCTTTCACGCCGCGCGCATTTACCCAAGTGAGGCCCCACACCGATACCAATGCTGTGGATACTGCCACTACTGGATTTACGCCCAACACTGGAATAAACAAACTCAATGCGCCAACAAATGAAACGGCAATGGTGGCATTGGTGGTCCAGCAGGATATCCAATATCCCCATGCCACCAAAAACCCTGGAAAATCCCCAAATCCTTTTCGAGTATAAGCGTAAGGGCCTCCATCTCCAGTGGGCATCATTTTGCTCAGTCTGCTGAAAAGCATGGCCAGAAAAAGTGCACCAGCAGCGGAAAAGAGCCAACCTATAATACTTATTCCTCCGAAACTGGCCAAGGCAGATGGCATTAAGAAAACACCCGCCCCAATCATATTGCCAATTACCAAAGATGTGCTGGTCCACAGCCCAATTTGCTTGGAAGAGGATGGAGATTCCATAGATGTATACTCAGAATGAAGACGGAAGATATTAATTTATTAAACAATCCATGCGTTTAGAGTCTAGTATGCGACAGTGCTGATATCACTAGCCACATAGTGATAAATCATTTCCGATACATTGGCCATGGTGGCTACTCCTTTATCGGTATCCTTAAGGTTTTTGGAAAGCAGGACTAATACATATTTAGTCCCATCATTGTTTATGACAATCCCAGAATCATGCTGCACTCCATTAATACTTCCTGTTTTATGGGCCACCTTAACCACCTTCGGCAGTTTAGCCGGAATGATCTCATTAAAATGTTGATTTAATAAAATGTCAATCATCTGTTGATCGGCCTCTGTGTTTACGGCCTCACCTTTCGCAAGCTTCTCAAAAATGATCATGAGATCAAGCGCGGTTGTCGTATTGCTCAA
>DATCZR010000072.1:0-9407 GCA_036525835.1 Cyclobacteriaceae bacterium | reverse complement strand
GTCGAAGCTGCGATAGCCGATGCCATAACCAACATAGGCATCCAGTGTAAAGCCATTTCCATTATTATGCTGCATTAAGCGGGCACCCAGCAAGATTCCATACTCTGCCTTTTGTTCTGATGCACTCACTGTAATTTGGGTTCCAGGTGATTGCGCAAAGCTCATGTTGGTAAAATGGCCCACATTGGTAAACCTCACCTCGTGGGCAAAATACCACATGCCTGTTTTCATTGGGTTGTAAAACTTTTGTTTTACTGCAATGGCATATCCCCGTTGAAAAATCCGATTGAGTGATACTTCCCTATCCGCGGTAAAAAATGGATCCCGGATGCCTTCGAACTCAAATTCATGTCCCAGTCTTTCCTGGTTATAAAATTCTGCCGAAACAGGCAATACGCCCAGAAAAGTAGTAAACGGATTTCCCTGAATGATAACGCCCCGATATTCCGGAAACCGCTCTACGAAATAATTAAATCCTTTCTTCGACTTGGTAACCGTAATGACAGGAGGCGATGGTTTATTAAGCAAAGAATTGATCTCATTCAACAAAGCTTTGTTCTCATAAAATGGTTTATAATATCCCGTGAGTGAGCCATCTTCCGCATACAATTCCCAGGTACCTACTCTCAAATCATCCTCTATGACACCTTTGGTTTGGAGGCTTCCACTTGCGTAATATCCAAAATAGATTCCCTTTCCTTTTTCAAAGTTGCACTCGCCTTCCTGCTTGCCGTCTTCAAAATAATAATTCCATTGGCCCTGATTCTTACCATCCTCGATCTTGCCTTTAACTTTCAGTTTCCCACTTTCGTAATACTCTCTGTATTCTCCCGTACCTTCTTGGTAGGATACTTCACTTTTCAAACTCCCGTGCTGATTTAAGGAACTCCAGTATCCATTTTTTTTGCCCCCTACATATTCTCCGAGCGCACTTATTTTTCCATCTTCAAAATAGTAGGTCCAGTTGCCGGTAGGTAAATCATTTTGATAAGATCCTGTTGAGCTTATTTCCCCGGATGGATAATAGTACTTCCACTCAGCCTGCTTACGCCCATTGGCATACTCACCTTCCCCACTCAAAGCCCCATCTTCTGCATAATAGCGCCAATGCCCCACGTTGCGCGTCCCGGACTTGGGGCCTTCCGCCAATACTTTTCCCGAGTGGTAGTACTCTACATACCTTCCATTGCCGGCTTCATATTCTATTTCGCCACGCAATACACCATCTTCAAAATAGGTTTTCCATAGGCCATTTCTCTCATCTTCTTTATATGCACCCTCCTCCTTCAGTTCACCGCTTTCATAAAATATTTTCCAATTCCCTTCTTTCTTTTTTTCATTGATGGTTCCCTCCATACTTCGTTCGCCGTTTTCATAAAAGTATTCCCAAACTCCGTAATTAGAATTCTGACGGAGCACGCCCCGCATCTTCAGGTTTCCCGTTTCATAAAAAAACTCCCATACACCCGTGGTTTCATTATTCACAAAATGACCTTTGGATTCAATATTCCCATTTAAGAAATAGGATATATATCGCCCATGCAGCATGTTGGAGATGGTGTCTTTAACCTGATAAATTTCTTTCAGGTATTTTTTCGCATCATCGTGGTAAGTATAACGCGTAGTGCTTTGTGAACGGCCTTGGAAGTCGAAAGCCAGGGTGAGGATACCCACAAACAAACTAAACTTATTCACACTCAAAGCATTGAGTGTTAAAATTAGCTAGAAATTAGGCTAAATTCTACTGGCTCAATGCCTTAATCACAGCCGCTTTTCCCCACTCCTCTTTCTCTTGTGCTGACCACAGCTCAGGGTAGAACATGATCTTTTGAAATCTGGGGGGCAAATACTTTTGCCAGTTGGTTCCGCCAGTCGCTTTGATGTCTTCCGGCTCTTTTTGCAAATACTTTGCCGCTGATTTCATGTGTGCCAGTGGCCATAATACATTAGCCAGTGTGTCAAATTCACGCATGCGGGCAATAACGTCCTTTGAATTGCCGAACTTTTTGAGATAGGTTTTTCTCAGGTTGATTTCTTTGTAAGCTTCGCCTCGTTCCAGAAATTCCTTGCTATACTTTTGTTCAAATTGTTGCAAGGTGAGCGTCTTTTTTCCAGACTTCAATTCGGTGGCCCCACTGCGCCAATACAATTGTTCTAAAATCTGCTCCGGGCTTGATGAGTCGTTGAGGCCGTTTCTATCTGGCATGGCTACCAAATTGATCATATCCGTTGAGCATAATTCAATGAACCGGTATTGTGCCGACTGAAAGCCACTGGCTGGTAACAGGGCCATTCTGAATTTCAAAAACTGCTCCTTCTCCATGCCATCAATCATGATCACAAATGAATCTTCCAAATGTTTAAAATATCGTATGATCCGATCCATCCTCATGATGAATATTTTTTCGGTAAGATTGGCATCAAAAGCGATCTGTTCAATTTCCAGCAACACCAGCCGGAAGTACAATTCCGTAATTTGATGATAGATGATAAATATTTTTTCGTCTGGAAATTGGGTTTTGGGATTTTGAAGGCTCAACAAAGTATCCAGGTGGATATAATCCCAATAGGTTAGGTAGTCGGCATGCAATAAACCATCGAGGTAAGAGGTGAGGTCCTGCCCCATTACCTCATACTTTTGCTCCAGCTTTTTTACCAATTCCAGCAGCTTTGGGTCGAGTGAAGATTTGTCCATAAAATTTGAAATACTAGTATGAATTTAAGTCCGACAATCCTCAAAATAAATGTCTGGATTCGGCCGCTTTCGGTTAAATTTGCCGGAAAGTTAAAAATTTAAACCATCGAAGCTAGTGAGTAAAGTCATAAGCGAGATAGGGAATCCATAAAACACGCATTATGTCATCATCGGCCGTTACTGCAGTCACAAAATCCAAGAAGTCAATGAAGCAGGATCAATTTGAGCATCCTGATTTCTATCAACTTGATTCGTTGCTTACTGAAGAGCAAAAGCTCATTCGAAGTTCTATTAGAGATTTTGTCAAAAAAGAAATTTCACCCAATATCGAAGATTGGGCAGAGCGGGCTCATTTCCCCTATGAGATCGTCAAGAAATTTGGTGACATCGGAGCCTTCGGTCCGACCATTCCATTGGAATATGGAGGCGGTGGTCTTGATTACATTTCTTATGGATTGATTATGCAAGAAATTGAGCGGGGTGATTCAGGTATGAGGAGTACAGCGTCCGTTCAGGGATCTTTGGTGATGTATCCCATTTACAAATTCGGTAATGAAGAACAGCGGAAGAAATACTTACCCAAATTGGCTTCCGGAGCATGGCTGGGATGTTTTGGATTAACTGAACCCGATCACGGTTCTAATCCCAGCGGCATGGTGACCAACTTCAAGGACATGGGTGATCACTATTTGCTGAATGGAGCGAAGATGTGGATTTCCAATTCACCCAAAGCAGATGTTGCGGTTGTGTGGGCCAAGAATGAAGCGGGAAGAATACATGGATTGATTGTGGAACGAGGCATGGAGGGTTTTACAACTCCTGAAACCCACGGCAAGTGGTCGTTGAGGGCCAGCACAACGGGAGAATTGGTATTTAATAATGTAAAAGTGCCTAAGGAAAATCTACTTCCAGGCAAGAGTGGTTTAGGTGCTCCCTTGATGTGTCTTGACTCGGCAAGATTCGGTATCGCCTGGGGAGCCATTGGAGCTGCCATGGATTGTTATGATGCTGCCAGAAGATATGCCAAAGAAAGAATTCAATTCGGCAAGCCCATCGGATCATTTCAATTGGTGCAGAAGAAATTAGCCGAGATGCTAACCGAAATTACCAAGGCACAATTGTTGAACTGGAGACTGGGCGTGTTGATGAACGAAGGCAAGGCCACCACGCCTCAGATTTCCATGGCCAAACGCAACGGCGTGGAGATGGCGTTGAAGATTGCCCGGGAGGCCAGACAAATTCACGGTGGTATGGGCATTACAGGAGAATATCCGATGATGCGCCACATGATGAATTTGGAATCAGTAGTAACCTATGAAGGTACACATGACATTCACTTGTTGATTTTGGGAAATGAGATAACCGGCATTCCTGCTTTTTCATAACTTCATTTTTAAGCAAGTTCATATTTAATGAAAGTAGTTACCGTACTCGGTGCCCGTCCCCAGTTTATCAAAGCCGCCACGGTCTCCAGGGCATTCAAAGAGGTAAATGTTAATGAAGTCATTATCCATACCGGTCAGCACTTTGATCGAAACATGTCGGAAGTGTTCTTTACCGAAATGGACATCCCTCAGCCCGACTACAACCTGGGAATAAGTGGACTGGGTCATGGCACCATGACCGGAAGGATGCTCGAGCAAATTGAAACTGTTATCGTTAAAGAGAAGCCTGATTGTGTGCTGGTCTATGGCGATACCAATTCTACCCTGGCCGGTGCACTTGCGGCTTCAAAACTTCATGTACCCATCGCTCATGTGGAAGCGGGATTGCGCAGCTTTGAAATGAAAATGCCGGAAGAAGTCAACCGCATCCTCACCGATCGCATCAGTAATTTTCTTTTTTGCCCCACCTCCACCGCAGTAGAAAATTTGAAAAGAGAAGGCTTTGAACATTTCAATTGCGAAATTATTCAATGCGGAGATGTGATGTATGATGCCGTACTTTATTATACCAAAATGGCAGATCAAAAGTCCAGCCTCATCGAATCGCTCGGGCTTAATGACACACCCTTTGTGTTGGCTACGATTCATCGTGCTGAGAACACTGACCACTTGCAACGACTAAGTTCGATCTGCATGGCATTGAATCAAATTAATAAGGAAGCCAGGGTGATTCTTCCCCTTCATCCTCGTACCAGAGGACTGCTTACGCAACACAAGATCGAGCTTGAATTTGAACCCATTGATCCTGTTGGCTATTTCGACATGCTCGCGTTACTGGAAAAATGCCAACTGGTGCTCACAGACAGTGGAGGGCTTCAGAAAGAGGGTTACTTTTTTGGCAAATACTGTATTACCATGCGAGACCAGACTGAATGGGTAGAACTGGTGAGTGCCGGTGCAAACGCCCTTGTTGGAGCCTCTTATCAAAATATTGTAGACCAAAGCCAAAAAAACATGGGCAAGAGCGTGATCACCAATACTGCACTTTATGGAGATGGCTCAGCATCAAAAAAAATAGCCAAGAAACTGGCTAATTTTTCTATTTAGCGATTAAACCTTTTAGACTGAACCCGGTCTAACCAACAAATAAACTTGATTTTATATATGAAAAACCGTTTTTTTTCTCAGAAAGCAGGTGCCGCACTCATTATTCTAGCTGGCGCCTGTGGTCTATTGGCTTGTAATTCAGAATCAAATAATACTGCTTTCCTGGAGGTTCGTCTTACTGATGCTCCCGGGGATTATGAAGAGGTGAACATAGACATTCAGGATGTTGAAGTGAATGCCACCGATGATGCCAACAGTGGCTGGAAATCCATCGAAACAAATAAAGGTGTCTATGACATCCTGAAGTTGACCGGAGGCGTTGATGCCCTGCTGGGAACCGCAGAATTGCCCAGCGGCAAAATTTCACAAATCCGACTGAAGCTGGGTGATGCCAATTCCATTAAAGTGAATGGTGGCATGAAAAGCCTGACCACACCCAGTGCGCAACATTCCGGACTCAAATTGAACATACATGAAAATCTGGAAGCAGGGGTTGTGTATAAATTGTTGCTCGACTTTGATGCAGCCAGATCCATTGTTGCTACAGGAAGTGGTCAATTCAATTTGAAGCCTGTCATCCGAACCATCGTTGAAGCACAAAGCGGAGCCATCAAAGGAACCATTAGTCCTATTGAATCAACTCCGGCCGTTTATGCCATCTCTGGTTTGGATACACTTGCCACGGCATTTGCCAATCAAACCACCGGTGCATTTCTGCTAAGGGGGCTTGCGCCAGGAACTTACCAGGTTACCTTTGAACCCGGTGAGGGGTTTTCTCCTGTCGCTGAGGATAACGTGACTGTAACACTTGGTGTGGTGACCGATATGGGTGAGATCAGCATTCCACAATAGACAGCAAGACAGGAATCCTGATGAAATAAGGGCCCGACAGATCGGGCCCTTATTTTTTGTAAATAATCAACTGATTCCTACCGCCATCACATAATAATTGATGAATACATTACTTAATTCCATTAACCATGTTTTATTTGCAGCATTATGTCAAGAATTTTAACCGGAATACAAAGCAGTGGAAAGCCACATCTAGGGAATCTGTTGGGTGCCATCATCCCGGCCATTGAATTATCGAAGAAACCAGGCAATGATTCTTTCTTGTTTATTGCTGACCTTCATTCGCTCACTACCATTAAAGATCCTCAAGAGCGCATTGAAAATGTGAGGGCCGTGGCGGCTGCCTGGCTGGCCTTTGGTTTCGATGTAGATAAGAATTGCTTTTACCGGCAATCGCGCATTCCTGAGGTTTGCGAGCTCACCTGGTATTTGAGTTGCTTCACTCCCTATCCGATGCTGGCCAATTCTACTTCGTTCAAAGACAAAACAGATCGACTGGCGGATGTCAATGCAGGCTTGTTTACCTACCCGGTGCTGATGACTTCAGATATCATTATGTATGATGCCGAATTTGTACCTGTAGGAAAAGATCAGCAGCAACATTTGGAAATAGCGCGAGACATCGCCTCGTCATTTAACGCGCAATACGGAGAAACTTTTGTGGTCCCCGAAGCCAAGATAGACAACAACATGATGACCATTCCAGGCACGGATGGACAGAAGATGAGTAAGTCTTATGGCAACATCATCGATATTTTTCTGCCTGACAAGCCATTGAAAAAACAAATTCTTTCCATTGTCACCGACAGCACTCCACTGGAAGAGCCCAAGAATCCGGATACCGACAATGTGTTTGCTATTTATAAATTACTTGCCACACCGGAACAGACGGAAGCGCTAAGAAAAAAATACCTGGGAGGAAATTTTGGGTATGGTCATGCCAAGCAAGAATTGTTTGAGCTCATCATGGACAAGTACAAAGAGGAGCGGATAGCGTTTAATTTTTACATGGACAATCCGGATGAACTGGAGAACAAACTGGTGAAAGGTGAAGTCAAAGCCAGGGTTGTTGCCACTGAGGTGTTGAATCGCGTGAGAGAAAAGTTGGGCTATAAATAATCAGGACGTCCAGACCACTTCCTGCCTTTCGTTGCCAATATTAAGCACCACCCGCAACGGGTTGGGAACCAGTGCCAGCTTGGTTTCTTTGCCCGGATATTTATCCACCTCCACATACACTCCATCGCTCAGGTCGATGTCAAATTGATTATTTGATGTTACTGTATACGCTTTGGCAATGTAGGCGATGGGATAGAGCACATCTGTATCCGGACAATGTTTGAGGTGAACTTCCTTTAGTACTTCCTCTATGTAGGCGCCATGTTTTTCCTGAAAGTCATCTTCCAAATCATGTAGTTGTTCTTCCAGGTCATCATATTTCGGATTGTTATAGTCCATGTTCTGCAATTCATTTTTTTTAGCAATAATGTCTTGCAATGCCTGATCGAGTGCTTTCAAATCCATTTTCTTCAAATCCACTTTGTTTAGAAACGAAGTACAAATTAAAACAAAACATGGATTATGTGTAATTTAGCCCGGGCAAAACATTCGATACCATGGAACCAGATTTCTTACCCATTAATGGCACCGATTACATTGAATTCTATGTAGGCAATGCCAAACAAGCCTCATTGTATTACCAGCATTGTTTTGGATTCGAGTTGGTAGCTTATGCCGGGCCAGAAACAGGTGTAAAGGGCAAAGCTTCCTATGTCATGAAGCAGGATAAGATCCGATTGGTGCTCACCTCCTCTTTGGAACCCAACTCTGTGATTTCAGAGCATGTAAAAAAACATGGTGATGGCGTAAAAGTATTGGCGCTATGGGTGGACGATGCCACTCAATCCTTTAAGGAGACCACTGTTCGGGGTGCGGAAGCAGCCCTGGCTCCGACTACACTTCAAGATGAGTTTGGTGAAGTGGTCGTTGCTTCCATCAAAACCTATGGAGAAACGATTCACACTTTTGTTGAACGAAAGCATTATAAAGGACCCTTTCTGCCCGGGTACAAAGCGGCAAAAAGTACTTTACAAGTGGAGCCGATTGGACTCAAATACGTTGATCACTGCGTGGGCAATGTGGAGTTGGGACAGATGAATAAGTGGGTTCAGTTTTATGAGGATGTCATGGGCTTCAAGCTCCTGGTCACTTTTGATGACAAGGACATTTCAACTGAGTACAGCGCCTTGATGTCGAAAGTGGTTTCCAATGGCAACGGGTACATCAAATTTCCCATCAACGAACCCGCCGTAGGCAAAAAGAAATCTCAAATTGAGGAGTACCTTGACTTTTATCACAGCGCTGGGGTGCAACACATAGCCATCGCTACTGATGATATTATTCATACGGTATCTCAATTGCGAAAGCGGGGCGTTGAATTTCTGTACGTGCCTGAGACATATTATGAAGATGTACTGGACCGGGTTGGAAAGATCAATGAAGATCTGGAAGCCCTGAAGAAACAAAACATCCTCATCGACCGGGATGAAGAAGGGTACTTGCTGCAAATCTTTACCAAGCCTATTCAGGACAGGCCCACTGTCTTCTTTGAGATCATCGAACGCAACGGTGCCAAGTCATTTGGCAAAGGCAATTTCAAAGCACTGTTTGAATCCATAGAGCGAGAGCAAGAACTGCGAGGCAACCTGTAGGTTTACAGGCTGCCCCGCAGTCTGTTATTTTTTGAAAATGTAACGTGTAATGTAGATTCCTTCTCCGTCTTGTTTGCCGGCATCACTTTCCACACCACTGGTTACAAACACCAATGTCCATCCCTCCAGGGCCATTTCATTAAGCTTAGATGAAACCACCGCATCATTGGAAGCGATATTCTGAAAATTGATTCCGACTCCACTATAAAAGTTAAGCAACTTGGTTTCTTCGAAGTTATCAATTTTAATATCTCCACGTTTCACATCTCCCATGTCACTTTTTTTACCGTCTGTTCTCTCTGTTGTTAAATCCCTGTAATTGGCAGTGGTTTGCGGGTCCATCATTCTGGAACGTCCCATGCCCAGCGGAACAATTGATTCCACGGTGGTAATTATTTTGTATTCCTGTGCCATCAGCGAAATGGAGAACGCGGACACAAAAATGGTTAGCAATAATTTTTTCATCATTCTGTTATTAAATTTTTTGGGTTAAACGAAAGCCTACCTATTATGTTTTGCCATTAAGCTAATTATTGTAGGGCCGTTTACCTATTTTAGGGTACTAAAAATATAGCCATGTCATTGAGAAATACTTCGGAAGCAGCGGCTCAAAAGTGGCTGCAAGCACAATCGGTGGATGAGGCCACCAAGGCCGAG
>DATCZR010000071.1:0-2176 GCA_036525835.1 Cyclobacteriaceae bacterium | reverse complement strand
TGGTAAAGTGAAGGGAGATATTGAATTTAAAGATATTTCTTTTGCCTATGAAGAAGACAAAAAAGTGTTGATGGGTGTAACCTTCTCTGCGCCTGCCGGATCGGTTACTGCACTTGTGGGTACGTCTGGCTCTGGCAAATCAACTATTGCTGGCTTGGCGGCTTCATTCCTAACACCACAATCGGGAATAGTTACGGTGGATGGCGAGGATCTTTCCAAAGTTTCTTTGGAAAGCTATCGCAGTCAGTTGGGCGTGGTGCTGCAAGATGATTTCTTGTTTGATGGTACCATCCGTGAAAACATTTTATTTGCCAAACCAGATGCCAGTGGGCAAGAACTGCAGGCCGCCATTGATGGTGCTTATGTAACTGAGTTTAGTGACAAGTTTGAAAAGGGATTAGACACGGTGATTGGTGAGAGAGGTATCAAGTTATCGGGCGGACAACGCCAGCGGGTAACCATTGCTCGCGCCATCCTGGCTGACCCACGCGTGCTGATCTTGGATGAGGCCACTTCTAGTTTGGACACAGAGAGCGAGGCGCTGATTCAGGACAGTTTAAAGAAACTCCTTCAAGGAAGAACCACTTTTGTCATAGCCCACAGATTGAGTACCATCCGACAAGCCGATCAGATATTGGTTATTGAGCATGGCCAGATTGCTGAGCGTGGCAAGCATGATGAGTTGATCGAGAAAAAGGGAAGGTACTACGAGCTGTACACGTATCAGGCGAGGATATAACTTTAGGGTATCAAAAACCTCTCACTTTAAACGAACAAAAATTTAGCAAGAAATCAAAAAGCCTAAACCAACTGTTTAGGCTTTTTGCGCATGACGAGATCGGGTTGCTGCTAGTCTAGCTGCAATGCTGCTGCTTTGATAAATGTTTTGCCTTTAACTTTAACTGTAATGGTTTCTGTATCAATTTTCCTTAAGTCGAAGTCTTGAGTGAATCCTTCCTCAACGTCATATTTCTTTTCATAGATCAATCTATTGCTTGTGTCAAAAAGTGATACCATCACGGGTTCGTTCACTCCACCAATCAAGAGTTTTACTTTATCTTTGTTTGGCACTTGGGTGAGCATCAAACTAATGCCATTTTCATTGGGATGATGAAATATTTCCGACTTACTGCTGCCGTCGTTGTTGCGAATAACTACCGAGTAGGCGCCCTGATTCAGGTCACTTAGATCATAGGACTTCCAAAAACCTTTTGTCTTGTTGATCTTGTCTGTCTTAATCAGATGACCTTGCTTGTTATAGAATTTTACAAGCACATCTCCCTCTTCGTCAGATACATAATACAAATTGTAATGGCCATTTTCATTACCCGGAACAAATTGATAGGCCGCTGAAGACCCCAGGGTTTTACTGTTCGAAAAAGCGGCCACACTCACGGCTGCGATCAGCACTGCTATGCTAATTATCTTTTTCATGATTGAAATAATTTGGTGATACTTTATTGATGTCAACGACTAAGTTATTTATAGGGTTGTGTGGCAACCCCATGCGAATTCATTTGATAATAGGGAAATACCTATTAGTGAAACCTTTTTATAAATAGAATCGTAGTGAATCAAAATGGGGGAGAAAATGGTAAACTGTTCGCTGATGACGCACGGTTATTCGAAATTGAGACAGTTTATCCAGCAAAATGCCCTGGAAATAGGATCGTCCGGTGCTGGCTTAACAGGTGCTGAGGTGGCAGAACTTTAAAAATTTATGTTTAACCACAAATTGAAAATTATTTTAAAATTATTTTTTGCGATTTACCTTATTGGGCTGCCAAACTTAGGCTGGCATCAATTCGATCATGTCCCTAAGTACTGCCGCTGAAGTACCTTGGGGGATAGACTCATAGGTTTTCAATGAAATGGACTCGTATAAATCTGTTTTAAGTTCTATGCCCATTTCCCATCCTGTGCATGAGCCCAAAAATGAATATCGGTCGACCAGGGTTGGTTTTACGGAGAGAATCCACTTTTTGTTTTTCTTGTGGGCCGCGGCAACCAGCTTATAAACAGATTCGGTATCCTTTGTTTTTTGAATCTTTTCAATGGACATATCCTGAATGCCTTCCAATTCAATATCTGATATGTCGCCATCAAAGTCTGAAAACGACTTCATAATAATATAAAATTTATTCGCTGAATCTTGACCGCTCAGGTCCAGCGTAGG
>DATCZR010000070.1:0-2508 GCA_036525835.1 Cyclobacteriaceae bacterium | reverse complement strand
CTTCTGGTCCGGTACTGGAGCGTCCCGGTGATCTAGCAGCACTTTTGACTAACCTTGAGCCCAACGATGTACTTTTTATTGATGAAATTCATCGCCTTTCTCCAGTGGTAGAAGAGATCCTCTATCCTGCGTTGGAAGATTATCAGCTTGATATCATGATTGGTGAAGGCCCTGCAGCACGTTCTGTTAAACTCGACCTACCTCCTTTTACTTTAGTGGGGGCAACCACCCGGGCCGGTATGCTAACCAACCCGCTACGTGATCGTTTTGGTATAGTTTCACGACTGGAGTTTTATTCTGCTGATGAGCTTACCAAAATCGTGACGCGCTCAGCCGGAGTGCTGAACGTTGAGATTTCTCTCGATGGTGCAACAGAAATTGCTCTTCGCTCACGCGGAACACCGCGGATTGTTAACAGACTCTTACGCAGGGTTCGGGATTTTGCTGAAGTCAAAGCGGAAGGGGACATCAATCAAACTGTTGCAGATGCCGCACTGACAATGCTGGATGTAGATAATATAGGCCTTGATATGATGGATAGGAAATTGCTTTTGTCAGTAATAGAAAAATTTGGTGGTGGTCCCGTCGGGGTAGATAATCTGTCCGCAGCTATTAGTGAAGAGCGAGATACCATAGAAGATGTGCTGGAACCATATCTTATACAGCAAGGTTTTCTGAAACGTACACCACGTGGCCGCGTGGCCACGAGTATTGCTTACCAGCATTTTGGAATAGCATTAAGAAACGAATTGAGCAGCAGTTTGTGGAAAGAAGAATAAAAAAGATGCTAAAACACGGAGACGAGCATTAAAATTAATTTGAAAGTAGATTCTGCTTTTGTTCTTCCTGTGCGTGTATATTATCAGGATACAGATGCCGGAGGAGTGGTTTATCATTCAACCTATCTAAATTTTATGGAGCGTGCTCGTTATGAGTGGATGCGTGAGCTGAATTTGGATATCAAATCATTGACACAGGTGCACAAGATAGTATTTATGATACGTTCGCTGAACATTGAATATTTTAAGCCCGCACTACTAGATGATTTGTTGCATGTGACGGCACAAGCCACCGGGCTGGGAAGAGCCCACATAACATTTTCCCAGCATGTACTTCGTGGTCATGCTACATTAGCGAACGCAACTACTCAGGTAGTGTGTGTAGATGCCGATACACTAAAATTAGCAAGTTTGCCCGCGTCGTTACGACGTAAATTTGGAAATCTCTCATGAATGCAAATATTACTCAGGACATGTCCATTGTTACGCTTATTAGTTCTGCCAGCATACCGGTACAACTGGTAATGGGAATACTGTTGATTGCTTCCTTTTTGTCCTGGTGGTTCATTTTTAGAAAGTTGTTTGCCATCAGGGAAGAAACAAAACAAAGCGATGAATTTGAAAATATTTTTTGGAAGGGTGCAGACCTTAATGAGCTATATCAGAGTGTTGTAAATGCACGCTATACAGCAGGTAGTATGGAAAGAATTTTTGAAGCGGGATTTCGGGAATTTATTAAACATAATCGCCATGCAGGAACAAATGTAGGCGCCGTAATGGATGGCACTCGCCGCGCAATGCAAGCAACTTATCAAAGAGAAATGGATAAGCTTGAATCCCAGCTGTCTTTCCTGGGTACAGTAGGATCAGTAAGTCCATACATTGGTTTGTTTGGTACAGTGTGGGGAATTATGAACTCTTTTCGTGGTCTATCGAATGTTACTCAGGCAACTATTGCCCATGTCGCACCGGGCATTGCTGAGGCGCTAATTGCAACAGCAATGGGCTTGTTTGCCGCAATTCCTGCAGTTATTGCCTATAACCGTTATGCTACTGACATTGACCGATTGGCAACACGTTTTGAGAGCTTCATGGAAGAATTGTCAAATGTATTGCAGCGCCAAGCTACTGGATAAAGAGTAATTTAACAGGATAAGTTTTTCATGAATATGCGCCGCACAAAACGTCGTTTGATGAACGAAATTAACGTCGTACCATATATTGATGTTATGTTGGTGTTACTGGTCATTTTTATGATTACGGCCCCGTTAGTTAATTCAGGTCAGATCGAACTACCTCAGATCGGAAAATCTTTGGCACCGCCCATTGCGCCCCTAGAAGTGATTATTAAGGCTGATAAAAGTCTTGCACTGCGCGATCTTGCGCTGACTACTGTAGAACAGAAAGTTAATCGTGACGAATTGATAGATGTGATTAAGCAAAAACAAGAAAAAAATAAAGATCAGCCTGTAGTGATTGCTGCCGATAAAAATGTACGGTATGCAGAAGTAATAAAAATGATGGATATTCTACAGAAGCAAAAAGTTACAAAAGTAGGTCTGCTGGCAAAACAAAATGATTAATATGAACATTCGATGAACGCAATGGCGTCACCAGGTCCTATTAGCCGTGATCCGAAATCGTTTAAGGCAGGGGTGCTAGCGTTACTGGTACACGTGGGGTTTTTTATTTTAATGACTTTTGGGCTTAGCTGGACAACTTTTCCACC
>DATCZR010000069.1:0-5592 GCA_036525835.1 Cyclobacteriaceae bacterium | reverse complement strand
CTTTTTGTATTATTCCTGGGTAATCCTATCCATGACTCGTTCATTTTTGGTGTTCTGATTTTATTAACTTCAATGGGATTTGCTTCCTCTCTCACTCTCCTGTCCAGCATTGCGGCAAAAGCCAACAACAGCACCATACTCATGGCCGTACTCAGTTTTCCCATTGTGATTTCTATTTTACTTATGGCCATTAAAATCACTAAGAATTGTATTGATGGGTTGGGATGGGATGCCAGCTGGGATGAAATGCTCACCCTGTTTGCCATTAATTGCCTGGTAACTGCCGTCTCCTATTTACTCTTCCCTTATATTTGGCGAAGCTAAATTCAGTTAACAATCTGCAATTGACAATGGGCAAAATTAAATCTCAATTCATTTTAAAATGAAAAGAAACTGGTGGAAAGCATTATCCGTTTTGTTGCTGCTTTACACAGTTGTGGGAGGTTTTTTGATGACCGTTCCTCGTCTTAACATTGTCAACGAAACGATCCGTGCGCTTTACTTTCATGTACCCATGTGGTTTGGTATGGTGATCATGTTTTTAGTTTCCACTGTTTACGCCATCAAATACCTGAAGGATTCAAAAGCAAATAATGACATCAAATCGGTAGAATTTGCCAATACGGGGCTCTTTTTTGGCCTTCTGGGTATTTTTACGGGCATGATTTGGGCCAATTATACCTGGGGTTCTCCCTGGCACGGTGATCCCAAACAGAATGGAGCGGCTATTGCCCTGCTGGTCTATTTAGCTTATTTCGTATTGAGAGGTTCTATCGATAATCACGAGCAGCGATCCAGGTTGAGCGCCGTATACAACATTTTTGCCTTTGCGGCCATGATCCCGCTAATTTTTATTATCCCACGCCTAACCAGCTCCATGCATCCGGGAAGTGGTGGCAACCCAGGATTCAATATGTATGATCTGGACAGTAAAATGAGAATGGTCTTTTATCCTGCAGTGATCGGATGGATATTGCTGGGTGTTTGGATTGCTTCCGTTAGAATACGAATGAGAAATGCGGAAGAAAAAATTTTAGAACTTGAAGACCATGCGTAAATACATTCTTATTATCATTCTTTTTCTGTCTCAGACTATACTTTTTGCACAGGAAGACGTTGAGATGGCAGACACACTGAGGTCGGAAGGAAAAATATATGTAGTTGTGGCCATACTCGCCCTTATTTTGATTGGGCTCATTGGCTATCTGATCCTTATTGATCGCAAGGTTGGGCGCTTGGAAAAACAGCTAAAAGAAAAAGGAAACAGCTGATATTGGATGACTTCAGTGATCCAATCAAAGCCTCAAATTCCATAATTTTGCCTTACCTTTAGGCTCGAAAACGGGTAGGAAAATGAAAAAATCACACATTCTGGCTATTGTCGTTATTGCAGCAGCCATCGCCATCATTATTGCAACCGCAGGTGACGCCAGTACTTATGTCAATTTTAATCAAGCCTACGAAATGGCGGCCACCGGAAATGATAACAGCATTCACGTAGTGGGCCAGTTGAAGAAAGATGTCAATGGCCATGTTATTGGGTTAGAAAACGCGACTGATAATCTTTCATTCTCTTTCATTATGGTTGACGAAAATGGAAAGGAGCAAAATGTTTTCTACAACGAACCCATGCCTCCGGATTTTATCCGATCCGAAAATGTTGTGGTAATAGGTGGTTATCAGGGTGACCATTTTGTGGCCGATAAGATTCTCCTCAAATGCCCTTCTAAGTATCAGGAACAAAAAGTCAACGCAGGAGTTTAATAACTTAGCAGAGAAAAGCATTCAATGATTCATTATTTCATCGGTGACTTAGGCCACCTTTTTGTTATTATTTCCTTCGTTACCTCTCTGGTTGCCGCCTATGCATACTGGAAATCTAAGAGTAGTATTGAAGACAAAGCACCATGGATACGAAATGCCAGGTTGGCTTTCTACATTCATACAATTGCCATTGTCGGGGTTTTTATTGCTTTGTTTACCATCATCTACAATCATTATTTCGAATATCACTACGCTTACAGTCATTCATCCAGGCACTTACCCGCTCACTATATGGTCTCCTGCTTTTGGGAAGGTCAGGAGGGCAGCTTTCTGCTCTGGATTTTCTGGCAAGCCATTATAGGCGTCATCATCATTCACACCCAAAAAGATTGGGAGGCGCCAGTGATGATCGTCTTTGCACTGGTTCAGGCTTTTCTGGCTTCGATGATTCTAGGTATTGTTATTCCATTTGCTGATGTGAGGCTTGGGAGCTCTCCATTTATTTTGCTTAGGGATGCGCTAAGCGATCCCATTTTTAAGATGCAACCCAACTTTATTCCCACTGACGGAAGTGGCTTAAACCCCCTTTTACAGAATTATTGGATGGTCATCCATCCACCTACCCTATTTCTGGGTTTTGCCTTAACAATTGTCCCTTTTGCGTTTTGTATAGCCGGACTGTGGGAGAGAAGGTATAAAGAATGGATTAAGCCAGCCCTTCCCTGGACCTTGCTTGGCGGTGCCATTTTAGGATTAGGCATCCTCATGGGAGGGTATTGGGCCTATGAAACACTCAATTTTGGCGGTTACTGGAACTGGGATCCGGTTGAAAATGCGGTGTATGTGCCATGGTTGGTCCTCATAGCCTCCATACACACCATGATGGTGTACAAGAAAAGCCAAGTGGCGCTAAAAACTTCAATGATTCTGGTCATCAGCGTATTCATTCTCATTCTTTACTCGACATTCCTCACAAGAAGCGGAATCCTGGGAGATGCCTCAGTACATTCATTCACTGATCTGGGCCTATCAGGGCAGCTACTTATTTATTTACTTTTCTTCACCATAGTCTCTGTGGTTTTGGCGGCCATTAGATGGAAAGAAATTCCTACTTCTGAAAAGGAGGTCTCGACTTATTCAGGTGATTTCTGGATTTTCCTGGGCGCAACCACCCTGTGTCTGATGGGTTTTCAGGTGCTTATTCCTACCTCTATTCCCGTTTACAATAGTATCATTTCTTCCCTGGGCGGTAGCTCCAATATGGCTCCTCCGGCCGACCAAATTGCATTTTATTCAAAGTTTCAACTTTGGTTTGGTTTTACTGTGGCTATTCTTTCTGGTACCGGCCAATTTTTTTGGTATAAGCGTATCACAAAAGAAAACCTGAAAAAGGAATTACTTGGTTCTGTGCTCATTTCACTTGTCGTATTTGCCCTTATCATCTCCATTGCCAGAGTGAGTGAGCCTACTTACGTTCTATTGACGCTTGCCGGTGTTTATATTATTATTTCCAATTTGAAGGTGCTTAAAAGTATCTTCAAAATTAATCCTGCTCTTTCAGGTGGCGCATTGTCACATATTGGAATAGGTCTTATGCTTATCGGCATCATGTTCTCCGCAGGATACTCCAAAGTAGTCTCCCTCAATAACACAGGTATGCTCATTTCAAATGAATTGAGTACTGAGTTTAATCGCGACAACTTGCTCTTGTTTATCAATGAGCCCAGAAACATGGCGGGATATGAAATAGAATTTTTAGGTGAGCGGCTTGAAGCCAAGAATAAATCAGGGTTTATTAAGAAAAACGATGTGGAAACTACATCCGATCCATATCAGGTAGTCGCTAAAAGAGACATCCTTTTTAAAGGGCAAAAACTTTATGCAGCTAAAGATACTTTTGAAATAAGTCCAGAAAATACGTATTACGAAATAGAACTTCGCAAAGGAGAAAAGGTGTCTGCTGTGCTTTATCCACGTGTCCAAATAAATGAAGCCATGGGAGGATTTATTGCCTCACCGGATATCAGCCGGGGATTTTCAAGAGATTTGTACACCCATGTTTCTGCTCCCATGAACAGAGAAGCTGAAGTAGAGTGGAGCGAATTGGAGGAAGTAAAAGTAGGTGTAGGTGAACAATTCTTCGTAAATGACTATGTGGCAGTGTTAGAAAAAGTGAGCAGAATTGATAACATAAAGGGAGTTTCATTAGGTGCCGAGGATGTGGCTGTTCAGGCACAAATAAGTGTGAAGGGTGAAAGAGATACTTATTATGCAGACCCCATTTTTCTTATTAAAGATAAAACGCAAGTGGGGAGGATCTTCTCCGAGATTAATGATTTGGGGGTAAAAATTACCCTGCTTAACATTCACCCCGAAACGAATCAATTTACTTTGGGATTGACTACTCGTCAAAAGGACTGGGTAATCATCAAAGCGATGGAGAAACCTTACATCAATCTATTGTGGTTAGGCACCGGTATTCTGATGGTAGGGTTCTCCGTAGCCATGGTACGGAGATTTAAAACGATGTAACTTTTACGCTTCTACCAGTTTCTCGATGATTCCATCTACCGTTATTCCTTCGGCCTCTGCCTTAAAATTTCTTACAATCCGATGACGCAATACTGGTTTGGCGATGGCTTGAACGTCTTCAATGTCTGGTGAATATTTTCCCTGCAGTAAGGCATTACACTTAGCCCCCAGCACTAAGAACTGAGAAGCACGAGGTCCTGCGCCCCACTCCAGAAATTCATTAGCCGTGGCAGAACCATTGATACCCGGCCTGGTCAAATGGCTCAACTTAACCGCATATTCCACTACGTTATCCGCAATAGGAACTCTTCTTACTAGGTGCTGAAAAGCAATAATTTCCTCTGCATTCAATATCTTATCCACTTTCTGGATATCATCAGCTGTAGTATTCTTTACAATCATTACCTCCTGATCGTACGATGGATAGTCCAGCAACACATTGAACATGAAACGATCGAGTTGGGCTTCCGGCAAAGGATAGGTTCCTTCCTGCTCAATGGGATTTTGAGTGGCTAGCACAAAAAATGGCTTGGGCAATTCATACGGTTTACCCGCAATGGTCACCGAATACTCTTGCATGGATTCCAAAAGCGCAGCCTGTGTTTTTGGAGGTGTTCTGTTTATTTCATCCGCCAAAACAATATTGGCGAAGACAGGTCCCTTCACAAAGTTAAAATTCCGTTCCTTGTCCATGGTTTCGGCGCCCACGATATCTGAAGGCATTAAGTCTGGAGTAAACTGGATTCTTTTGAATTGTAAATCAAGTGAAGTGGCAATGGTATGCACCAGCAACGTTTTGGCTAATCCTGGAACACCTACCAGCAGCGAATGCCCATGACAGAAAATGGAGGTAAGCAAAAGCTTTACTACCTCATCCTGGCCAACAACTACCTTGGCAATTTCTGCTTTCAGTTTTTTGTGTGCTTCTGAAAGTGCGTCAGCTGCTTCTACATCATTTGAATATTGTGAACCCATTCTGATCCTCTTATTTTAGTAAAAATCAATTAATTCCTTCTCTATTCCAGTAATCCACAGTTATCATACTCGGGATCAATGTTGATAAATACATCCTTTCTGGCTTTGCGAAACCATTTTTCAAGTGCTATGTCTTTTTTCTCTGCCAGGGCAGCTGCCTGAATCCGATGCCAATCATCTTTGAGATTTGCCTGATGCGGAGGTAATTTTGATTTAAAGAATAATATTCTCACCGCATCCTTGCCGTCATCCGTTCGATAAATAATAGGACGACTTATTTTACCAACCTCCATCGTATCTATAGTAAAGTAAACAACCGGG
>DATCZR010000068.1:0-3345 GCA_036525835.1 Cyclobacteriaceae bacterium | reverse complement strand
AGTTCGCTTCATCGCCTCTTTCGAACTCATTTTGGGACATATGGGAGCACCCGATCCAAAAAGGGAGCAAAAAATGACTGAGAATGATTTCATAATACTTATCCTTCAAAGGAAGATTATTTTTTAAATAATCAATCGTATAAACACAACACTGACCGTGGTCAGTTGCAGGCTGTTTAACACGACACTGAACTTGTGAAGCCGGTTGAATTTGGATATTGCTACCTTATTACCAGCAAGCTGTTCGTCACGATGATGGTTAATTCGTGGCATCAAAATCAGCCAACCGAATAGAAACAATAGAAAAACAATGGCTAACGGTAATGCTTCAGGATGATTCCACAGCGCCAATGCAGCCAGCAGACACAGGCCACCCATCACCTGGCTATAAATTGGAAACGCTTTTCGAATAAATGGTCCAGAAATATCGGGAGGTAGTTTGGTAAATACAAGTGGGGTCATGATCGTAGCGAAGAAAAACATTCCACCAATGACCAATGATAATAAAAATATTCCCGAAATATCTAATACCTGTAGAGCGGTCATAATTACCTCCGATTAACTTCTTCAAGGGGATTTAATAAAAAAATATTCCAATCTTTGTATTTTCCATATTCTGCGTTTTTACGATTATCATAGTGAAATACCTTGATAAAACATTTTGGCGGTTCACTGTCTTTATTTGCCTGATTGACTTGATATGGACGAACTTTTAAAAATGGAAATGTAAAAATCAGTTCCTGTAAATTATCAGGAGATATTTTTAAAATAAAGTAATGTCCCTCTTTTGAGATAACTTGATATTGGTGACTTGACTCAATAGACCTTGATGACTGAAAACTAATAATATTGTCTGTTACTCTATAGCTCTGAGCTGGGTGATCTGATAACTCTCTGGCAATCCATATTCCTTGGAAGTTGTTTGGGCATCCAGAATCTTTCCAGGTTTTATTGTTCCAATCAAAGGCCCATCCGAACGGAACAGTTGCCAGATTGAAAAATATTAACATTGCAAATGTGGCTGTGAATCGCATCATAATCAAAACTCCGAAGTATCTTTTCAGAAAATAAAAACTTGAATCAGGCTTGTTTTGTCTCCATTCGCTTCATTCTTCGATAGAAATTTTGAGAAGTGCCGGCTGCCTAGTATTTGCACTCTGACCTTAAGTCTTTTCCAATTATCTCAATTGATTTCTACTGATATTCTTTAATTCAGGATACTTTTCTCCATACATCGGTCATAAGCACGGGTATACCAGTAATTGGTCAAAACCCCTCTTCTATCCGGATAACCGGGATAGAGTTTTTGTGCATAATCTCTGCATTGGTCTGAAAGTTCTGCCCTTATTTCATATAAAACTTTGGCATCGTTGTTTGGATATTCAGCCCAGGTAGCACATCCAGTAATCAATAGGGTTATAATTAGAATCATAGCTTTAAACATTTTCTTCGAGCCCCATTTCTAAAGTATTAGGCTAAGAGCTTGTTGATTCTTGACCGCCTAAATGAAAATATATTCTCAAGGTCCTTTTTAACAAGTCCATGAGTCAACAAATCCCCAAAAATCCCAAATGGCACCCTGTAGATTACATGATCCTTTAATAGAGTACCTCCATCCTTAGCTTCAAAATCATGCCTGTGGTGCCAGTAATCGTAAGGCCCCTTTGTCTGGATATCAGAAAAATGCTGATTTGGTTCCCACTCCGTGATCTTCGATTGCCAATTAAAGGGGATACCATGTAGTCGCAGTTTGTAATTCATTGTGGTCCCTCTTCTTACAGCATCTGTTGATTTGTTGATAATTTTAAAATTTAGAAAATCCGGTGTAAGGCATTCAAGGTTTTCGCATTTTTTAAAAAACTGAAATGCTTGATCCGGAGGTTGAGGAATCCATTGCTCCATCTCTAATTCGTGATAAGCATGACTGCAGATTTCTGTCAACGCGCGCTCCAATGTCGGATATCGAAACATGAATCCCGTGGTCAAAATATGATCAGCGGACACCTTCTGGCTGTCCAGCAGGATTTGTGACATCTCTCCCAAGGCTAGTTTCAATGCAAACTTTGGGACAGGAAAAAATGTGGGTTGATTTAAAACTTTGGCCAATGTGCGAGTAAACTCTTCATTGGTAACGGGATGAGGGCTGACTGCATTATATGGACCTCTCAATTCCGCGTTTTCTACGGCATGGACAAACATTTCTGCCAGGTCATCCAGGTGAATCCAGCTCATCCATTGCTTACCATTTCCAAGATTTCCTCCCAAAGCCATCCGGAAAGGAGTCAGTATTTTCGACATGGCGCCTCCGTCGTGACCCAGAACCACTCCTATGCGGAGCATAACGGTTCGAATCCCAATTTCCTGCGCCTTTGAAACCTCCGTTTCCCATGAATTACAAACATCAGCCAACCATCCACAATCTTTAGCCGAGTCCTCAGTTAAAACTTCATCTTTTCGATCTCCGTAAATACCTATGGCAGAAGCTGAAACCAGAACTTCGGGCTTCACCCTGGTTTTTTTGATGGCTTGGACTAAAGCCTGGGTGGATAACAGTCGTGAATTTTTAATCTTTTCTTTTTTATCCGCCGACCATCGACCTTCCGCGATATTTTCTCCGGCCAGATGGATTACCGCCTGGACTCCTTCTAAAGATTGTTCAGGAAAAATATGTTTTTCAGGATCCCAAAAATGAATTTGGCAAGAATAGGGAAGGCGAACTTGCGCCTTTTGGATATTGCGTGTTAAGACAACAGATTGATGTCCTATCTCGTGTAATGCCTTAACAACTTTATTTCCTACGAAACCGGTTGCGCCTGTAACTAGCACTTTCATGATATTTTTCCTTTAATACAGGGTTTGTTATAACCAGCGGGTTCCAGTATGCCCCCCGGGAAGACAGATGATTTTTAAAATTTTGCCTTTCCGGGGTGCAGACAATCCCACCCTAACAATGAATCAAAATGGAAGAGTTTTTACTTTGATTGGTTACTAGCGCCACATCATCCATGGACACAGTTTTACCTAATTGTTTTGCAAACGACAGGCTCTCTCGCAAATCATAAAGCCGTTTGCCATTGCCCATGATCGAGTCCGATTGATAGGCCTCCTGTCCCAAATGGATTTGTATTTCAGCGGGGTTTTCACCAAGGTTTTCAATCACAAAATTAGAATGGCAACTGGTTCTCCAGCCGGGATTGAGAACCGTCATGTCATTGGAATAGTCCTCTGAAATATAGTGGTGTTTTCCGGGATAGGCCCAGGCATCCGGACGGATCAAAACCAAACCAAAAACCAAAAACATTAAAACGGTGTATTTATTGATCGTTTTCATGGCTATTACTCCTC
>DATCZR010000067.1:0-7044 GCA_036525835.1 Cyclobacteriaceae bacterium | reverse complement strand
GATTTGGTTACCCCAATCATTGAAGATAAGGCTGATTTAGTTATTGGATCTCGGGAGTTGGGTAAGAAAGAATCCGGATCGATGACCCCTCAGCAAGTATTTGGCAATTGGTTGGCTACCAGACTGATGTTATGGTTTTATGGCGTTAAATTTACGGACTTGGGTCCATTTAGGGCGATTCGTTTTTCTTCTCTGCAGGATTTGAACATGCAGGACAAATCGTACGGTTGGACAGTAGAGATGCAGTTGAAAGCAGCGAAGCAGAAAATGAGATGTTTGGAGGTTCCGGTGAGGTATAGAAAGCGAATTGGCTTCTCAAAAATTTCCGGAACAATTAAAGGAACAATCATGGCAGGGTATAAGATTTTATATACACTATTTAAGTACTTGTGATGGAGTGGATTGTCGTTGGGGTGTACTCTTTTTCGTTACTCTATGTTTTCTTGTTTAGCATGGGGCAGCTTCACCTTACGTGGGTGTATTTAAAATCCCGACAACGAAAAAGAAGCTATGTAGTTTTCAATTCCTCATTTACTCCGTTTGTCACCATTCAGTTACCGGTCTACAATGAAAAATATGTAGTCGGTCGACTAATCGATGCTGTTAGCAAGTTTGATTATCCTAAGGACAAATTCGAAATACAGGTACTTGATGATTCTACAGATGAAACTACTGAAATCATTCTGAAAAAATTAGAATCCTTGAGGCCAATGGGTCTTGACATCAAACTCATTCATCGGGAAGACCGAAGTGGATTTAAGGCTGGCGCATTGGCCGAAGGTTGTAAAATGGCAAAAGGTGAATTTATTGCCATTTTTGATGCGGACTTTTTACCTCAGCCGGATTTCATCAAAAAGACAATCCCCTATTTTACTCAACCAAAGATTGGCGTGGTTCAAACCCGATGGGGACATATTAATAAAGACTATTCATTGTTGACCCAGCTTCAGGCTTTTGGTTTGGACGCTCATTTCTCAATTGAGCAGGGGGCCAGAAACGCATCTGATAGTTTTATTAATTTCAATGGCACTTGTGGCATTTGGCGAAAGTCATGCATTGAAGATGCGGGCGGCTGGAATTTTGACACCCTTACTGAAGACTTGGATTTAAGCTACCGTGCTCAGCTGAAGGGTTGGAAATTCAAATACCTGGAAGATGTGGAGACTCCGGGGGAATTGCCTGTGATCATGAATGCGATTAAATCGCAACAATATCGATGGAATAAAGGGGGAGCAGAAACCGCTCGGAAAAATTTCGGGAAAGTATTTTTATCAGAAATGAAGTGGATAAATAAAACCCATGCCTTCTTTCATCTCTTCAATAGTTCAGTTTTTGTCTGCCTATTGTTAGCTGCACTGCTTAGTGTGCCCATGCTGTTTATAAAAAGTCAACACCCTGCCATTGAATGGATTTTTGATTTGGGCATCGTATTTATATTGGGCTTCCTGTCTATTACTTTATTTTACTGGGTTTCGTCAAAGCGATTTCAGGACCCTCAATCTTCAAAAACCTTTTTCACTGTTTATCCCAAGTTTCTGATCGTTTCTATGGGTTTATCGCTTCATAATGGCATTGCCGTAATGGAGGGATTGTTAGGAAGAAAATCTCCATTTATCAGGACACCTAAGTTCAATGTAGCCACCAGGGGAGATTCGTGGAAGGGCAACGACTATGTAAAAGTTAAATTGAATGTGCTCACCGTCATGGAAGGATTGCTGTGTTTATATTTTCTTTTTGGTATAGTGGTTGGATTTTACTTGAAAGATATGGGACTTCTATTTTTCCATGCGATGTTGATGTTGGGTTTTGGCAGTGTGTTTTACTATTCAGTGAAACCAACAGTCTATGGCTAGGCATAGGCCACTTTACTATTTATTGACCATTATTTCCATATCCGCTTATTCCATCATGGGTTATGGAATTCAAAGATATGAGACCGCTTATCTTTTTGGGATCTATTTTACATTGTTTGCTATTTACGCCTGGGTTCTCAATGATTCCACAACTAAAGAAATAAATTATTGGTTAGCAGTATCCATTATACTAAGAGTAATTCTGCTTTTTTCAATCCCGGCTTTATCTGATGATTTTTACAGATTCATATGGGATGGACGCTTGTTGGCCAGTGGGATACAGCCCTTCACTCATTTGCCAGGATATTATTTAGAGCAGGGTAATGCAGTTGATGGTGTAAATCAATTTCTGTACGACCATTTAAACAGCAAGGAGTACTTCACTGTGTATCCACCTTTAGCCCAAATCATTTTTTGGTTTTCTGCAATTCTGTTTCCGGATTCAATTCTGGGCAGTGTTGTAGTGATGCGAATTCTTGTTTTGGCGGCCGAATTAGGCAGTCTCATGCTCATCAAAAAACTTTTACCCATTTTTGGATTAGCCCCTAAGAATATTTTAATCTATGCGCTTAATCCATTGGTCATTCTGGAACTTACCGGCAATCTTCATTTTGAAGCTTTTATTATTTTCTTTTTACTGTTAGCCATCTACTTTATTTATCGATCTAAAATATGGCAGGCGGGTGTAACCATTGGGCTATCTATTGGCGCCAAACTTTTGCCCTTGATTTTTTTACCCTTGTTTATTATTAGAATGGGGATCAGGCGCTCTGTTATTTTATATGTTGCTGCAGCGATAACTATTGTCTTTCTTTTTGCGCCCTTGCTAAATGCGGAGGTAATTAACGGGTTTAGTCAGAGCCTTGGATTGTATTTCAAACGATTTGAGTTTAATGCCAGCATTTACTACCTGGTCAGAGAATATGGATTCTATACAAAAGGGTACAATACCATTCAAACCGTAGGGTGGAAGTTAGGGGTGATCGCTATGGTGGGAATTTTGATCATTTCTTTTTGGCCCTTTTCATTCACGCGTCATGAAGGAAAGTGGAAATTGACTAAAAAAAGAAGTGGGAGCGTAAATGCGTGGGATGAGATTCCCATAGCCATGATGTGGGTTTTGTTTTTTTACTTTCTCATGACCACTACACTTCACCCCTGGTATCTTACTACCTTATTAATGCTTTCAATATTTACTCCTTATCGATTTGTAATCATTTGGACCGCTGCTGTTTTTTTAACCTACGCTGGATATACAGAAAATGGCTTCTATGAAAACGGCTACCTGGTTGTGATCGAGTATATTCTTGTTATTGGTTATCTTGTATATGAATGGATATGGAGAAGAAGATATACTTATCAGTAATATTTTTATTGCTGGCAGGAGTTGTAATGGCACAATCTGCCTATGATGATTTACTTAAAACGGTTTACAAAAATACGGTTCCGCAGATCAAGGCAGCGGAGCTAAAGGAAAAAATCGAAACGAAACAAAATGTAGTGATATTGGACACAAGGTCAACAGAGGAATATGAAGTAAGTCATATTCCGGGTGCTGTGCATGTCGAATATGATAATTTCAAACCTCGGGATGTCCTTCGCTATGACAAAAGTTCGGAAGTAATTGTTTACTGCACTGTAGGTGCCCGAAGCGAAAACATAGGTGAGAAACTCCTGGAAATAGGCTTCACAGATGTAGAAAATTTATATGGAGGTATTTTTCAATGGGTCAATGAAGATGGATCCATTGTAAATAAAAAGAACCAGCCGACAGATAGCGTCCATACGTATTCATGGCTATGGTCACATTGGCTTAAGAAGGGAGTTAAAGTTCGTTGAAGAAATTGAAAAATAACCTGCTGATCATTTTCTATCGTAATCCTGAATTAGGAAAAGTAAAAACCAGATTAGCGGCTACGCTTGGTGATGCGAATGCCCTCGCTATCTATCTAAAGTTGGTTGCTCATACCCGCGCCATTACTCTCAACTTATCGATGGACAAAATGGTGTGTTATTCCAATTATGTAGATCGGGAGGATAGTTGGTCCAATGAAAATTATGACAAACAGCTACAGCAAGGAAAGGAGTTGGGGGATCGACTCAGTCATGCCATTAAAATTGGATTTAATAAAGGATATAAAGCAGTCTGTGTAATTGGAACTGATAACCTGGAACTGACAACAAAACTCATTGAAGAAGCTTTTGTGAAATTGAAAACCCACGAGGCAGTCATTGGTCCAGCCAAGGATGGCGGTTATTACCTTTTAGGATTGAGAAAATTTATACCCGAGCCGTTCGAAAATAAAAAATGGAGTACTTCATCGGTATGTCAAGACACTCTTAATGATTTTCAACGTATTGGTTTGTCCTATGATATGCTTCCTGTTCTCACCGATGTTGATACTGAAACAGATTTGCCAGATGAGATTCGAACTAAGCTAAACGGTCATCCATAAGAGAAACATGGACTTATTTCAATTGATCCAAATCCCGTATCAAGATCTTTCTGCGATCGAAATTAATCAGGTTTTTATCTTTGAGTTCGTTAAGGATAGTTGTCACCGTTTGGCGAGATGTGCCAGTCAATGCAGCAATGTCTTTATGAGTGAGTTTGGTTGGAATCATTGTTTCGAAGCCCACCTTCTTTCCTTTCCAGGAAGCTGAGTCTTTGAGGAATTCGATAATTCGGGTTCGGGCATCTTTAAAAACGAGTAATTCTAATTTGCGCTCGAGCTTCATCAATCGTAGCCCAACCAGTTTGAGTATCCGGAAGCTAAGCTCTTTATCTTCTTTCATGAGATCTTTTAGATCATCGATGCTAAGCGGACAAATGGATACATCCTCCATGGCCTGTGCAAAGTTCTTTCGTGTTTCTTCTCCAGCCAATGCCAATTCTCCAAAAATCTCCCCTTTGCCCAATATGGCTGTCACTACTTCTTTGCCATCATCCAGGTAATGACCGATTCTTACTCTCCCGCTGGCAATCATATAAATATGAGTGGCCTTTTCTTCCAGAAAGTAGATAAATTGATTTTTCTTATAGTCGGTGAAAGTATGATCGTCCGCCATGGTTTTTACTTTATGCGGACAAAGTACGTTGTAAAGATTTACGCTTTCGAAGTACCAAAGGACAGTTTCTTTGCTCATAAATTCAAAGATAACACCTCAACAAGTAAGTGTGTTTAAAAATTCACTTCAGGATGGGGATACCCCGGGCAATCATTAAGTTTGCAGCCTTAAGGAATAAGAATTGAGCAAGTTGCGACTTACAGAAATATGGATTTACCCGATAAAGTCCCTGGGCGGAATTCGGGTGAAGGATGCTGTTGTGCTTAACAAGGGTTTACAATACGACAGGAGGTATATGTTGGTTGACGAGAATAATCAATTTATAACCCAACGAAGCGTTCATGAGCTGGCCTTATTTAAACTTTCATTTTCGAATGAAGGTTTTGTGGTGAGTTTCAAGCAGGACAAAATAAAGCTTCCTTTCAAACCCGATCAATTGGATGCGTCAATTGTATCCATATGGGAAGATCAAGTTCAGGCCGCTGAGGTTGGGCCCAGGTTTAATGATTGGTTTTCTAAACATCTAAAAATTAATTGTCGATTGGTTTACTTTCCGGAGGATAACAAACGATTGGTTGATAGAGATTATGTAAGTGGTGATGAGCAGGTAAGTTTTGCTGATGGATATCCTTATCTTATCATAGGACAAAGTTCTCTGGATGATCTCAACTCAAGACTAGCCGAACCTGTACCTATGAATCGGTTTCGACCTAATTTTGTTTTTGAAGGGGCGGAACCATTTGAAGAGGATAGGTGGGTCAACTTCACCATTGGTGCAAATCGATTTAAAGGAGTTAAGTTGTGTGCCCGATGCGTATTGACTACCGTCAACCAGGAAACAGGTACATCAGGTGTAGAACCTCTTGCGACCCTTTCCAACTATAGAAAAGTGGGCAGTAAAGTAAATTTTGGAAAGAACCTGATTCCGATCGATTTTTATCAAGTTAATGAAGGAGACCCCATTCATGTTGAATCATTTCATACCTAATTGCAAGTGCAAATAAATTTTAGAATCATGATTAGAATACTTTGTGGCTTTGGTGTCGTCATCTTACTTTTTAGTTGTTCTTCAAAAGAAAAGCCCTTGCCTATTTTTGGCCAACGTGAATTGGTAGATTCCGATACCGTGTACCACACCATAGCCAAATTTCAATTTGTTGATCAGGACAGTGCTATCATTACCAATGACACTTTTAAGGACCAGATTTACGTCTCAGATTTTTTCTTTACTTCATGTCGCACTATTTGTCCGATTATGAAAACGCAAATGCTGAGGGTTTATGAGCAGACGAAGGACCTTCTGGATGTAAAATTATTATCTCATTCCATTGATCCAGAATATGATACCGTAGCCCTTTTACATGATTTTGCGCGGAAATTAGGTGTGTCCAGCGATCGCTGGCATTTTGTCACAGGAGTAAAAGACTCAATTTATAAGATTGCACAAACCAGTTACTTTGCTACCGCCATGGAGGACAAAACTGAACCTGAAGGCTTTATCCACAGTGGTGCTTTTTTGTTGATCGACAAAGAGCAAAGAATACGTGGTAAGTACGATGGCACCAAGGAAGATGATGTAAACCGATTATTGGTGGATATCAAGCGCCTGAGAAAAGAGTATGAATAAGCTCAAATGCTTTTTATTTATTTTGGCTGGTATAGTCAGCTCGTGTACAGCTCGAAGTAAATCTGATCGATCGGTTAAGTTTGAACAGTACTATGTTGAGGGTGAGCAATTATATCTCACTCATTGCAGTAATTGTCATCAGCAATCGGGTGAGGGCTTGGGATTGTTATATCCGCCACTCAATCATTCAGATTATATGGAGAATAATTTGGAAAGGATAATTTGCTTAATTAAGAATGGCAAAGCGGGTGAATTAATAGTTAATGGAAAAATTTACAATCAACCTATGCCTGGGGTTGCGAGTTTAACAGACTTAGAGATTGCAGAAATTGCAACCTATATTTATAATAGCTGGGATCATGAAAAAGGCATTATTGACCTAAAAATGGTTACGGCAACACTCACTGAGTGTGCTAATAATATGGAGTAAAGTCCAGTTAAGTCTATTGCCTGATATGCTTGAAATGTTTTTTCTTAATGACTTCGTACTTTGAG
>DATCZR010000066.1:0-2137 GCA_036525835.1 Cyclobacteriaceae bacterium | reverse complement strand
ATGATGAGATACCCCCGGTGCAAAGGCAGGATCAATGGCGTCCATATCTAAAGAAACATACACTGGACCCTCCAGATTAAATCGGATGTCATTTCTCCAATTTTTCATTTCAATCACCTCTACACCAAATCGTTTAGCCTGCTCCGATTGATGACCATTCATGGTGCGAATACCCACTTGAACCAATCGACTGGCCAAGCCCTCTTCCATAATTCGCGCAAAGGGGCAGGCATGAGAATACTTATTACCATCGAATTCATTATATAAGTCAGCATGTGCATCCAAATGAAGGATAGTGAGCTTGCCATACTTTTTTGCAAATGCCTTGACTACGGGATAGGTAACAGAGTGATCACCGCCTAGTGAAAGTACCTTATCATACTTACTAAGAAATCCTTGAATGGCTTTTTGAATGGCCTCCGTTGTCGGAGCAACGCCTGAAAGCTTCAGGTCACCTTCATCCTTCCATCCAGTATGTTCATTCATATTGATCAGGTTTTCCGAATAATAGTTGGCTGAATCAGAGTGATACGCTTCTCTAATTTTTGCCGGGGCCAGGGCCGGACCACGAAGAAATGATGAATACTCATCAAAAGGAATACCTACAACTGAAATCATATCTTTATTTTTTTAGCATACTCCTTTATCTTGTTCCAGCCATCACTGACAGCCCCCATTGTGGTATTGCTATTTCCAGACACAAAACGGATGGCATATTTTTCATTTAGTCTAGTTTGCGTTAGCAAGATCTGTCCTGATTGGTTAAGCTTCTCCAGTAGTTGTGCATTGATTGCATTAAGTTGCGATTCATCCGTAACCCCCTCTGGTATATAACGAAAGCAAGCCAGGTTGAGCGGCACCGGAGCAAGTAGCTCAAAATTAGGATCCTTGTCAATTTCCCCCTTCAACCATTGGCCAATCCGTATATGCTCTCTAATAATAGACTGTAGCCCCTCCACGCCATAGCTTCGAATGACAAACCAAAGCTTCAAAGCGCGAAATCTCCTTCCCAATGGTATACTCCAATCTCTGTAATTATTTACCAGATGATCTGCTGGAGTCTTTAAATATTCTGGCATTATGCTGAAGGTATCAATAAGTGCTTTTTTGTCTCTTACAAAATAGGCTGAACAGTCAAAATTGGTAAGCATCCATTTGTGCGGGTTAAACACAAAACTATCAGCCAACTCTACCCCTTCATTCATCCAACGCATTTCAGGAAGCAACAAGGCAGCTCCAGCATAGGATGCATCAATATGATGCCAGAGATTATATCGTTTACAAATTTTTCCAATAGCACCTATCGGATCAATGGCTGTCGAACTGGTGGTTCCGATGGTTGACACCACACAAAGTGGAGCAAGGCCATTCTCCAAATCTTGCTTGATCTGTCTTTCAAGTGCTTCGGGTATTAAAGCAAATGATTCGTCTACATCAATTTTGATTAGGTTATTTATTCCAAAGCCGGCAATCTTCACCCCCTTATCTACGGAAGAATGCGCTTGAGCTGATGTGTAAATCCTAAACCTTTTATCGTTGTCGTAGCCTTGCTGATTGATTTGATACTTGGAATGATATTCACGCGCTGTCAACAATGAAACCAAGGTGGAAGAAGAGCTGCTATCCTGGATCACACCAACAAAATCTGTAGGCAACCCAAGCATATCCCGAACCCATTCCATCATTCTCTCCTCCAACTCTTCAGCTGCAGGCGAAGTCAACCAAATCATACACTGAGCACCCATTGACGATGCCAACATTTCGGCTAGCACAGAAGGTCCACTTGTGCCTGAAGGGAAATAGGCAAAGAATTGCGGATGTTGCCAGTGCGTCATTCCGGGAAGAATAATTTTGTCAAAATCAGAGAATATGGAATCAAAGGAATCTGAATGGCTGGGTGCCTGCTTGGGCAGTTGATTTTTGACTGAGCCCGGTTCGATGTCGGGCTTAACAGGATAGGTTGACACATTGTCCATATAATTAGCCATCCAGTCTACTAGCTGGTGACCTGCTTCCCTGAATTCAGTTGAGTTCATAAATCATCAAATCGAATGTGAAGCTAAAAGTACAATTGTGGTAACAATGAAACCAGTATCTGGTCTAATACGATTTTCGAGAAACAACTTGGGAAGAAGTA
>DATCZR010000065.1:0-2010 GCA_036525835.1 Cyclobacteriaceae bacterium | reverse complement strand
GAGAGCAAATCCACCCCATCCCGTACCGATTTCTAAAACATGGTCTTCGTGTGATAGGTCCAGTTTTTGACAGATACGTTTCAGTTTACAGATCGAAGCTTCTTCCAGAGAACTGGATTCGTTTTCAAAAATGGCACAGGAATACATTCTCGTTTCGTCCAGAAAAATAGAAAAAAAGTCATTGCCCAAATCATAGTGAGCCGTGATATTTTTAAGGCTATTTTGCCGGGTGTTACGTCGCATATCATGCAGCAGTCGATATACCCCAGACGCTATCTTTGACATTCCCCCTTCCAGCTTGTCGGCTAGGTGTCGGTTACGAATAAAGATACGGATCAGCGCGGTTAAATCACCACAAGTCCACCAATCTCTTATATAAGCCTCGGCAGCACCGTTTAGTCCCTTGGTCATAATTTCTGAATACATCCTTGTATCCAAAACTTTAATAACCGAGGAAATTTCGAATTCAGAGGTGAAAGATCCAAAATGTGTGACCTCGCTTCCTTCAACCACCGTCAATCGTCCTGTGGTTAATTCCTGGAATTTAGTCAACACAGCTTTCCGTGCCAGTGAGTCCCAGGATGAATTGGTTTCCTTTTTTATAAAGGAAGAACTTTTAGGAATGATCGATTCATTATGTAGCATTATTGTTCTCCAGATTGTTTTGGCAATATTTTAGAATTTTTACGAAATTTCGGGTGCGAATAGAAAGGACATCGTTTCACCCAAAGGCGGAGTGCCTGATAATAAATGCCCCAAACTACTTTCATTGTCATGAATGGATACTGGATCATAGCTCGCGCTAATGAGGCATGAGAAATTTTGGAACGGATCATGGCCAGTGAAACGTCTAACAATTTTTGATTTCCTTCCCAGTTTTCCATGTGTATTCGACATTTATCACCTAGTTCGTTGAAGGTCCAAATATATTTAATTTCCATATCCATAAAAGGCGAAATATGAAATTCCTTACCAAATACAAATTGGTTGGTTCCATCCTGATTTTGTTTATTAACCTTTAATACATAGCAGTGTTGTTCGCCCCACGGGGTATTGTTGATTTCAGCAATGATATTTTCAACTGTGCTTTCATCTTTGCTCCAGCAAAAATAGAAACTCACAGGATTGAATCTGAATCCGAAATAACTTAAATGCGTCATCAATTGAATTGGTCCCTCGGGACGGCTTCCTGTTTTACTCTCAACCAAATCCCGGACTGCCTGATCCAAAGGTACTTCGGCATTTCCCAAGTGGTCCCGGCGCCTAAAATATGCCAGATTCCAGGATTCTATCGACCATAACCAATACGGTTTAAATATTTCTTCAAGCTCATCCAATCTGAGGCTGACCATAAATAGCGAGTACTTGAAGATATGAGAAAGCGGGTGATATCTCTTATGCAAGACCTGGCCTTCATAAAGACAACTTTTCATTTAAAGGTCCTTTCCAAAATAACTACACACGTTCAATGCGCTGTTTACACCATCTTCGTGAAACCCCGATCCCCAATAGGCCCCACAAAAATAAGTCCGGTTCACTCCATTGATTTCTCCTAGTCGCTTTTGTGATTTAATCGAGTTTTTCGAAAAAACCGGGTGGCCATAATTAAATTTTTTTATTATTTTTGCAGGGTCAATTCTGTCGGTCATATTCAAGGAAACACAAAAGGTTTCCTCGGATTTAATACCTTGAAGGATATTCATATTATAGGTAACGGATGTGCCATTGATAGGGTTCAGAGTTTTATGGTAATTCCAACCGGCCCAAGCCAATTTTCGTTTGGGAAGTAGCGAATCATCCCAATGCAAGACCGCCTCATTATTTTGATAATGAATTGAACCCAGAATTTCAATTTCTGCAGAAGAAGGCTTTTCTAAAATATTTAATGCCTGATCACTATGAGTTGCCAGAATCACATTGTCGAATTTAGACGTCTTACCATGCGAACTCGATACTTCGACACCCTCCTTGCCTCGGGCAATTCTTTTAACAGGACATTGAAGACGGATA
>DATCZR010000064.1:0-2455 GCA_036525835.1 Cyclobacteriaceae bacterium | reverse complement strand
TGGCTATGACTGTGTAATACGTAAACTGTAAACACAAAAAAAAGGCAACCGTAGCTGCCGTTTTGTAGCGCGGGGGAGAGTTGAACTCCCGTCCTCAGGGTTATGAATCCTGCGCTCTAACCACCTGAGCTACCGCGCCATTCGCCAAATGCCCAAATTCATTTTTGGGGTTTTTGACGCCCCCATTGGGAGGGCAAACTTACAAACTTTTGAGATTTTCGCTATTCAATTTTTTTTATTTGTCGTTAACTAAAAAATGGTCTAACTTAAAAACCAATCGAATTTCTAATGGGCAAAAATCTTTTTACTGAAGATTACGAAATACATGCATCAGCAAAAATGCTGTTTCCGTACATAAGTACCGCAAGTGGGTTAGCTGAATGGTTTGCTGATGATGTGAACATCAATCCTGAGAAAATTTATACTTTCGAATGGGATAATGAGCAACACAAAGCAGTGGTTGCCTCGCATCGGACCAATCATTTTACCAAGTTTGAATTTCTACCTGAATCAGATTCCGATAAAAAGGATCCATCGTACTTCGAACTTAGAATAGAACTAAACGAACTCACGCAAACCACTTTTCTAAAGGTGACAGACTATTCAGATTTTGATGATCTGGATGAACTTCATGACCTATGGGATAGCCTCATTGATCAATTAAGAAAAGTAGTGGGGGGCTAGCGCTCGCCAAAAAGCCAGGTAGGTTTGACTACCCTTTTCACTAATCCAAATCTTTGTTTTGTTACTTTTTCAATATACTTAGTGGCTTCCTCTACGGAGTCTGTAAATAGTATTAAATCCAGGTCACCTTCCGAAATTGTTTTCTCAGCTGCCATCACATTCAACATATCACGCAGCGACTTCCAATAATCATTACCAAATACTACAATCGGGAATTCTTTAATCTTTCCCGTTTGAATAAGGGTCAATGTCTCGAATAGCTCATCCATTGTGCCGGCACCACCTGGCATCACCACGAAGGCATAGGAGTATTTCACCAACAAAACCTTGCGCACAAAAAAATTTCTGAATGTAACTACTACATCCAGATAAGGGTTGGCGGCCTGCTCTTCAGGTAAAACAATATTGCAACCTACAGTCTTACCTCCTACCGACTTGGCGCCACGCGGTGCAGCTTCCATGATACCTGGGCCTCCGCCAGTCATAATAGTAAAGCCTAACTCTGACAGGGCCGCCCCAAGTTGCAGGGCTTTTTGATAGAAAATATTTTGCTCATCAAAACGGGCAGAACCAAAAACCGTAACGCATGGACCCACGAAGTGCAGTTTGCGAAAACCACGAATAAATTGCAACGCGATACGTATCACATAAAAGAACTCTACTTCCCTTCTTTTAGGACCTTCAAGAAAAACGAGATCCTCATGTGCCTTAGTTTTTTCCATATTACATATTTAGCCAATAGGTAAGCTTGATCACTATGGCTCTGGTCTTGGGGCTAAAATTTTGATTGGGTTGGTCGAAAGAATAATAGTAATTATCTGTGTATACAATAAACAAATCGGATACGGGCTTAAATCTCCATTGAAACCTTGAATTGATATTGACATTATTAAACTGGCTGTTGTATTGAAAAAAGGTGGTGAAGAAGACGGATCTGGATAAGGTAAGATCAAGCCTTGGACCAACCAGGTAAATATCAGCACTTTGGTATGGTTGAGGCAGCTCGATTTTGTTGTAGTTGAAGTTCATTGAGATAGCACCATAGGGCTGAATCCGATAATTAAAGGTACCCTTCATTCCCATCCTTGTTCCGTTAAAATAATTTCCATACAAGGCATCAAGTTCAATATTGAATAACTTCCTGGGATCAGATCTATAAGACACGGAGGTAATTGTATAATTGTAACTGGTGGAATCAGGAAGTTTTATGGCGCCGACCTCTGCGGGCGAATTGGTTGGATCGAAATCATTAAACAAATAGGTGTAGCTATTTTTGATGGTGGTGCTAATAATCGCATTACTCCGAAACTGCACGTTGTATCCGGCGGTTTGCTCGTGGTCAGTATAACCGTATTTGTCATCCCAAATATAGGCCAGATCAAAATTTGGCCCGTGGTTGATGATCAAATTAGATTTCGGAAAAAACCTGAGCGTGCCTGAGGGGGAAATTCTTTTATACCCAGAGCGTGGCATAAAACCTGTGGCCGGATCATATCCAGCGCCAAATATTTGATGAAACCAATTCATATCTAATCTGCGGGTATTGTATTGGAATCCGAAGCCATGAATAAATGATTGATCAATTTTATCGGGAGTAAATTGCTTATGATAATAGGTACTACCTGTTATTCTGTTATTGAGAAAATTATAATTGTAGTCGACCCCCAGCACCCGATTGAAGTTATAACCCTCAACCCGAAAGTCTGCTGAGTCTGTTCTGAATTGCTGTCTGTTTACAAAAATGGCTCTGATGTTTGAATTACTTCCTATC
>DATCZR010000063.1:0-12711 GCA_036525835.1 Cyclobacteriaceae bacterium | reverse complement strand
GGAAGAAGGTGTAAAGCGCAAATTGGTTGGATTTAAAATGATCGACAAAGGCATTCCAAGACACGATTATGAAATAAAAAGTGCAAATGGAGAAACTATTGGCAAAGTGACATCAGGTACCATGTCACCCATGCTAAGTGTAGGCATAGGACTCGGTTACGTAAAAGCTGAACATTCAAGTCTAGGTTCAGAAATCTTTATTTCTGTAAGAAATAAAGACCTGAAAGCAGAAGTAGTCAAATTGCCATTTGTTTAAAGATCACATTTACTAATTCGACTTATTTTGTGAGCTAACTTTTTATCATAAAGTCGGCCTAGCATTACACAACGTACTCAGCGAGAATATGAAAACTATTGATGTCTGCTTAAGCCCTGAACTCATACACCTCTATGAAGTACGAGATAAAGTTGTAGTAGTGGTAGACATTTTAAGAGCCACCAGTTGCATGGTTACAGCCTTTGCTCATGGTGTTGAAAGCATTACGCCCATAGCCGATGCCAAGGAATGTGAGCGCATGAAACTTAAAGGCTATATAATCTCCGGAGAACGCAATGGGCAAATAATTCCTGGCTTCGATAAAGGCAACTCCCCTTTTGAATACATGGACGAAAGTATACAGGGTTTGAAAATTGCCTTTACCACTACCAACGGAACGTGGGCCATTGAAAAATCAAAAGGGGCGAGGCAAATAATCATTGGATCGTTCCTTAATCTTTCTGTTATCACTCGTCATCTGTTAATGGGTGATCACGATATCTTAGTCGTGTGCGCTGGATGGAAAGGAAAAATAAACTTAGAAGACAGTCTTTTTGCCGGAGCCCTGGTAGATAAACTAATAAAACACATCAAGCCTGACTGCGATACCCCCATTCTTGCCCAGCAATTGTACTTGGCTGCTAAAAATGACATGGTCAAATTTTTAGGCACCTCCTCACATGTAAAGAGGCTTAACCGATTAAATATCCACAAGGACATTGATTTCTGTCTTACTCCTGATCAGTACAATGTCATTCCAGTTTTAAAGAGAGATAAACTGGTGTTAATTTAATTTCTCATTGCCCTTGTGACGATCCTTATCACGCGATGATTTTTTAAGCAAATTATTTTCCAACGCTTTGGTCAGGTCCACCCCGGTCTGATTGGCCAGACAAAGCACCACCCAAAGCACATCCGCCAACTCATCCGCAAGGTTTAGATTCTTGTCTGATTCTTTTTCAGATTGTTCACCGTATCGTCTCGCCATTATTCTGGCCACTTCCCCTACTTCCTCAGTTAATATAGCGGTATTGGTGAGCTCATTGAAATACCTCACGCCGGTAGATTTAATCCATTCATCTACTTTGTGTTGCGCTTCCTGAATAGTCATATTGCTAACTTATTTTCTTTCCAATTCCTCAAATTCAATATCCAACACATCAAATTTTTCCCAGCCCACAAAGTCAAAGTGCCACCACTCCGAATCATAAACCCGGAATCCTCTTTCTTCCATCGCAATGATCAATAAATTTCTGTTTTTTGCTGCCTCTTTGTCTTTTAAAGGATAATCAGGGAAGGCTTCTTCTTTGAAGGAATCATATGGTGTCGGCATTTTCAACTCTTTTTTTGTTTTGCTATCGATTAAAGTTAGATCTATCGCGCAACCTCGGTTGTGACGCGAACCCTTGTAGGGAGAAGCAACAAAAGTAGTATCACCATACATTTCATAAAATTTCACTGTAGCGGCATACGGACGATAACCATCGTGGATTTTCAACTCAAGGCCCTTTTGTTGAAGATCAGACTGCACCTTTTTCAACGCTTCCGCCACCGGCTTTCTGGCATAAGCTTTGGCTAATTTGTAAATCACCTCACCAGTAAAATTATTCTTAGTGGCATAGCGAATATCCAATTGCAACCCCGGTATTACCTCTGTAAGATCAACAAGTTGATTTTCGGGATTTTTAATAATGTCCTCATTATACTTTTCATAAGTGATCGGGATGAGTCCGTATTTGTACTGCCCAAAGGCAGAAAAGCATGAGCACAGCACCAATAAATAGATTGCTCCTTTCATATTAAAAAAATCAAGTTGACTAAAGGTAGAAATATTTATCTTTAAGCTATTCCAACTCCCTATGCGAATTATTAAAAAGGTTTTTGTCTTACTGGTTAGCATCCTAATTTTAGTTTTAGTGGGTCTTGCCATTTACCTGCAATTTCAAAAGCCCAAGTATTCTGGAGAGCTTACCTTAACTGGACTGAAAGATGAGGTCGAGGTTTTATATGACAATTATGGCATACCGCACATCTATGCAACCAACGAAGAAGATGCCTATTATGCATTAGGTTATGTGCACGGTCAAGATCGTTTGTTTCAAATGGAAATGTTGAGACGAGCTGCCGGAGGTCGATTATCTGAAATTCTAGGCAGCGACCTGCTAAAGATAGATAAGCTTTTTAGAACACTTGGCCTAAATGAGTTTGCTGAAAAAAATGCTGAACTTTTTTTGAGTGCCGATACGGCTGCCTATCAAACAGAAGCCTTGGCGTATCAAAGGGGAATCAATGAATTTATTCAGAACGGTCCTACCCCATTGGAATTCTCCATTATGGGAATCCCCAAAACCGAATTTGAACCCAAAGACATCTATTTGGCCATTGGTTTCATGTCATTTGGATTTGCCGAAGGCCTTAGAGTAGATCCTGTCTTGCAAAAGATCAAAACACAATTAGGAAAAGAATATCTATACGATTTGAATATTGAGTCTCCTCCTGATACAGAACGCATTAAATCATTCAAAGGAGAGCCGCTTGTTACTGATCAATTAATTACAACAATTAATGAAGCTCTTGACCAGCTCCCCATTCCAATGCTAACGGGAAGTAACGGATGGGTTGTTTCATCCAGCAAATCTGAATCTGGTAAACCTATACTGGCCAACGATACACATATTGGTTTTGGTCAACCCGCAGTATGGTATGAGGCTCATATTGAATACCCAGGTTTTAGTTTCTACGGCCATCATATTGCAGGCATCCCGTTTGGCTTGTTAGGTAATAATAGACGTAGCGGGTGGGGTTTGACCATGTTTGAAAATGATGAAACGGATTTTTTTACAGAGGCCGTTAATCCAAATAATCGCGATGAAGTAAAGTTTAAAGGTGAGTGGGAATCTATTGAGCAACGTATTGAGGTGATCAAGATAAAAGGCGAAAAAGATATCCTATTTGAAGTCCGTTCAACCAGACATGGTCCGATTGTAAACGGCATCGTTGACGAAGTCAATGAAGGCGATCACATTGTTTCCTTGAGCTGGATGCTTAATGAACATCCTAATAAAGCACTGGAAGCTGCTTATCTACTTAATCATTCCACATCTATGACCGATACACGAAAAGCCGCTTCACTTTTTTCATCTCCTGGCCTTAATTTGATGTATGGCGATGCCGAAGGAAACATTGCTTGGTGGGCAGTAGCCAAGCTTCCCATTCGTCCTCAACATGTTGAACCCAAACTTTTTCTAAATGGAGCCTCCGGTGACGATGAATACCTGGGCTACTACGATTTTGATAAAAACCCCCAATCGATCAATCCACCGTGGGGATATGTGTACTCTTCCAACAATCAACCCGATTCAGTAGAGGGCATATTATATCCTGGTTATTATTATCCGAAAGCAAGGGCAGAGCGAATAGTTTCTTTGCTGGAACAAAAAGAAAAGCTTTCAACCAATGACATGAGGGCCATCAATCTGGATGCAATGTCCACCACTGCCCCATTAGTCGCCAAAGAAATGGCTGCCGTACTGAAACAGCTAAACAAAAGTGATTACACACCCATAATTAATTTGATGGAAGAGTGGAATGGAGATCACCAGTTAAATGATATAGCTCCCTCTGTATACTACGCGCTTCTCTCCCATGTACTCTATCTCACTATGCCTGATGAAATAGGAGGTCCCGCCTTCAAAGCCTTGCTCAATAGCTCTGTGATGAAGAGTTCCTATTTGAAATTGCTTTCAAATGATTCTTCCAAGTGGTGGGATAACATTAAAACAAAGCCCATCGAATCGCGCTCGATTATTTTTGACCTGGCAGCAAGAAAATCACTCGAGATGCTACAGGAAAAGTATGGAAACGATATGAAGCAATGGACCTGGAATAAAATGCATTCACTAACCCATGGGCATGCGCTCGGATCAGTAAAACCACTTGACATCATATTTAATGTGGGTCCCTTTGAAGTTCCTGGCGGAATAGAAGTTTTGAATAATCTCATGTTTACCCTAGATACACTCGGACAATATCCAGTTATAAGTGGCCCTGCTCTGCGCAAAGTGACCGACTTTGCTGATATAGAAAATGGTTTTACTGTTTCCCCCACAGGTCAGTCTGGAAATTGGATGAGTAGTCATTATGACGATCAAGCCCAAATGTTTGCTACTGGTCAAACGAGAAAAATGTTAATGAATAAAACAGAAATCAAATCAATTGCTAAAAATCAATTATTATTGAAACCTAAGTAGAAGTCAAACTATTTCTGAACAAAGAATCATGGATGTCGAGCAAATAAGAAAAGACACACCGGGCTGCGAAAAGAAAGTTCACTTTAATAATGCTGGCGCTTCCCTCCCTCCACTGCACGTCACCAAGGCCATTTTAGATTATATTTCTTTTGAATCAAAAACTGGAGGATATGAAACAGCAGATATTAAATCAAGTGAGATTGCCGGTTTTTATGACGCTACAGGACAACTTTTAAATACCAAAAGCAGCAATATTGCCTTCACCTCCAGTGCTACCCATGCCTTTGCCTTGGCCGTGTCTGCTATCCCCATGCAAAAGGGAGATTTCGTGTTGATCGCCAATGAAGACTATATCTCCAATCAAATTGCTTTTCTGTCTTTGCAAAATCGCCTTGGTATAAGATTATTACGGGCACAAAGTCAATCTTCTGGTGGCGTTGACGTAGATCACATGGAGAAATTGATGGATCAGCACCAACCAAAATTGGTATCACTATCTCATGTACCCACCAACACAGGATTGATACAACCTGTTGAAGAAGTAGGGAAACTTTGTAAGCGTAGAAATATCCCCTACTTGGTTGATGCGTGTCAGTCTGTAGGCCAAATTCCAGTGGATGTACAAAAGATAGAATGTGATTTTCTAAGCGCTACAATGCGAAAATTTCTGAGAGGGCCACGTGGAGCTGGATTCTTATTTGTTTCAGATCAAGTCATAGAGAATAAATGGACTCCTTTATTTGTGGACATGCGTGGAGCTGAATGGACAAGTGCCGATACGTATGAGGTACAAATGAATGGCAAACGCTTTGAGGAATGGGAACTACCATATGCCCTGGTAATGGGAAGTAGAGCAGCCATTGAATACGCCTTGCACATGGGGATTGAAAATATTGCAGAAAGAAATAAATCGTTGGGTGGCTTACTCAGAAGTAAGCTCAATTCCATTGAAATGAGATTACTTGATCTGGGGTCAGCCCAATCCAGCATTGTCACCATTGAGGTGCCTGGTAAACAACCTCGTGAAGTGTTGGAATATCTAAGGGCCATCAATATCAATACCTCCACAAGTCAGCTATCTAATGCGCAAATTGATTTTGAATCCAAAAAAGTAAATTGGGCGCTTCGAATATCTCCTCATTATTACAACACCGAAGATGAAATAGATACCTTAATCCAAGCCCTCGAAGACCTAAATGATTAGACGTTCATGACTATTCGCAACGCCATCATCATTTGTGTAATCGTAGAACTGGCACTTGGGGCCCTGGCCATTATGAATTATGGTTACAACATTGAAGGGCTTCAGGCTACCACCCGATTTAGCGGCCGACTTTCATTACTCATTTTCAGTATTATCTTTCTGGCCAATAAGCCATCAGAAATTTATTCCTGGTTATCCAGGAAACCGTTTCATCTTTTTGCATTAGCTCACGGAATTCACCTGATTGAACTATCAACCTTTATTTTATTGTCAGGAACTCCATTAATTCCTTACCGCGTAGCAGGAGGGTTTATTGCTTATTCGCTCATTTTTCTGATGCCTATCCTGGCCGATCGATTGGAAGCCGGAAGGTTTTCACAGAAAAAATTTGATCTCATAAGTATCATCTTTCAATATTTTGTCTGGGGGATTTTCTTTCTCACCTATTTACCTCGGGTAAGGGGAACGCTATTCAACGTAGGCGGCAGCTATCTCGAACATGTGGCACTGCTAGGCTGGATTTCCCTCATGCTAGGCATGAAACTGCCAAAAGCCCTGCTTAAGAAAAAAAGGTTACGCCATTAAGCCTAAATGACCCCGCTAACTCCCCTACTTCCTTAAAAAAGTTAATAAAAGCCCTTTTGGGACAACAAGGAATGTCTCACGCCTAATGATTCTCAAATAAGTTTTGAAATAACAATTTATTTTAATATAATTATAATATCACTTTAATATCACAATTATGAAAACAGAAAAGGAGTATAGCGCTATTTCAGGTTATTTAATGTTGATGGTTGAATTTGTACTGCTGGCAATTGGTATGATGGGCTTGCTGGCTATTCGCAACCCATTTTCTTTGCTGATTCTGGGTCTGGCCATCCTATTGATGCCAGGATTCTTTTATGTCAATCCTAATGGCTCTCGTGTATTGGTACTTTTTGGAGACTACAAAGGCACGGTGAAGGCCAACGGGTTCTTTTGGGTCAATCCTTTTTTTACCAAGAAATCCATATCACTAAGAGCCCGGAATTTTGACAGTGAAAAAATAAAGGTCAACGACAAGGTGGGTAACCCGATTCAAATTGGTGTGATCCTGGTATGGCAGGTTAGGGATACATTCAAAGCCGCATTCGAAGTGGATAGCTATGAAAATTTCGTTCGCATTCAGAGTGATGCCGCTGTCCGCAAGCTGGCCGGTCAATATCCATACGATAATTTTGATACGGATGCGGAAATGACGCTTCGATCCGGCCATGAAGATGTTAATGCTGCCCTGGAAGAAAACTTGCGCAATAGATTAGATATCGCGGGCATCCATGTCATTGAAGCTAGGATTGGTTATCTCGCTTACGCGCAGGAAATCGCAGGGGCTATGTTAAGAAGGCAACAGGCGACAGCGGTAGTGGCTGCACGATATAAAATTGTGGAAGGGGCTGTAAGCATGGTACAAATGGCGCTCGATCATTTGGCTAAAGATAATATAGTAGAACTTGATGAAGAGCGTAAAGCAGCCATGGTGAGCAATCTAATGGTGGTGCTGTGTGGCGACAAAGATGTGAGCCCAGTGGTCAATACGGGTACGTTAAATAACTAGCCATGCCAAGTGTTCTGTTTAAAGAAGAACAGTATTTCAATAGGATTTTTATGTGGCTAATTATTGGCTTAGGCATGATACCTATGATTTGCATACAAGGATGGGCCGTTTATAAACAACTAATCCTTGGAGAGCCCTGGGGAAATAATCAGATGAGCGATACGGGTCTACTTATCGTAACCTTGCTTATTTTCATGCTGCTCGCTGGTCTCATTATGTTGCTGCTGTATGGCTCACTTGAAACAGAGGTAACTAAATGGGGGGTTCGATATAGATTTACTCCATTTATTCCAAGTTGGAGAGAAATTCTAAAACAAGACATAACTGAATACAACATTAAAAAATATACCATCTTCAGAGGCTATGGTGTCCGTTGGAGCCTTGATGGAGTCAAGACACTTAATGTAAGAGGAACCCAGGGCATTGAATTTCATTACGAAAAGAAAAAAAAATTACTCATTGGTACTCAGCAACCACAAGAGTTTATTAATGCGCTGAACAAAATGATGAATCCTGACTCAGATTAATATATGGCACAAAAAAAACCATTTGCCTTGCGCATTGACCCTGAAATATTAAAAGCGGTAGAGAAATGGGCAGCTGACGAATTTAGAAGCACCAACGGACAATTTGAATGGATCATTACCAAGGCACTAAAAGATGCCAAGCGTTATAAAAACAAAGAAGGCTCAAACTAACGCTCCTGTGATATCCTCTTTTTCTTCCACATCTGAATAAACTCATTCAAGTTATTTGCTGAATAAGTCTAATTTCCCAAAAAATTAAGCGTGTGAAACTTTACCGTAATCTGTGTGAACCCGTAGTTAATTCTTTAAAAACCATTTTTGAAGATAATCGATACGCTGATAAGGTAATCGAAAAAATGCTAAAGCAGAATCCGAAGTGGGGCAGTCGAGATAGAAAGTTCATTGCGGAGACAACTTACGATATTGTGAGGTGGTACCGGTGGCTTCAAGAAGTTTCCAATTCTAAGGAAAATGATTACTGGAAACTTTTAGGGAGCTGGCTCATTTGGAGAAATGTTGAGCTGCCTGATTGGAATGAATTCAAAGAAATTGACTCAACTACTGTAGGCTTGAATATCCAGAAGAAATACAATTTGTCAATCCAACAGTCAATACCTGATTGGCTCAATGAGTTGGGCAATGAAGAACTGCCCACGTTCTGGGAACAGCAAATAACTTCTCTCAACGATGAAGCCAAAGTTGTGCTCAGGGCCAATACACTTAAAGGAACGGTGGACTCCGTTCAAAATCAGTTAAAGGAAGAAGGTATTGAAACTTCATCCAACGCCAACTTCCCTTCAGCTTTGATATTGGATACGAGAATGAATGTATTTGGAAGTAAATCATTTAAGGAAGGACTATTTGAAGTGCAAGATGCAGGGTCTCAATTGATCGCTCCTTTCTTGCAAGTGGAAAGTGGTATGCGTGTAATCGATGCCTGCGCGGGTGCTGGCGGCAAAACGTTGCACCTTGCAGCAGAAATGCAAAACAAAGGGCGCATCGTGGCCATGGACACTGAAGAATGGAAATTAAATGAACTAAAGAAAAGAGCTCGAAGAGCAGGTGTGAGCAACGTGGAAACAAAATGGATTGAATCATCTAAAACCATTAAGCGTCTTGCCGGAACAGCCGACCGACTGCTACTGGATGTGCCGTGCTCAGGACTGGGGGTGCTCAGGCGAAACCCTGACGCAAAATGGAAGTTGTCTCACGACTATATCAGAAAGGTGATTGAACTTCAATCCAATATTCTAAACGATTACGCGGTGATGTTGAAGCCTGGAGGAATGATGGTCTACGCTACATGCAGCATTCTGCCCTCAGAAAATGAAAAACAGGTTGCCTCATTTCTAAAAAACAAATCAGATTATGAGCTAGTGGAAGAAAATCATTGTTGGCCGTCAGCCGGGTTCGATGGATTTTACATGGCCTTGATAAAAAAGAAATAGTAGCTTTGTTAATTCGGCAAACGTCATGTCTTCTCTTATTTTGTTATTCAATCTAATAATAGATCGTTGAACATTTTGCGTCTCATTTTTCAAAAACTCTATCTGATTTGGGTACTCATTGTGTTCTCGGTATTCATGCTTATTTATCTCCCGGGCATTCTCATTCCTTTTATTTTTGGTGATCAGGCCGCTGCCATTAGTTTTAAATTCCTCAAACTTTGGTCATGGACTTTCAGCAAACTCAATTTTATTCCATACCATATTATCGGGGCTGAAAACTTAGAAAAGAAGAAAGCTTACATCTACGTTTGCAACCACACTTCATACCTGGATATACCCGGAATCACACTTACCATTCCCACCCAGTTCAGACCACTAGCCAAAAAGGAATTAAAGCGCATACCTGTGTTTGGTTGGATTGCGCAATCTGCGTGTATCATTGTTGATCGTTCAAGTAATGAAAGCCGGAGAAAAAGTATGGAGCACCTGAAAGAAATTCTAGCTATGGGTATATCTATTTTAATCTTCCCGGAAGGAACACAAAACCGAACTGAAAACAGACTACAGCCTTTTTACGATGGCGCGTTTAGGATAGCTATTGAAACCCAGCAACCCATAATTCCCATTGTAGTTTTAAATGCAGGCAAACTAATGCCTCCAAATAAAATTCACATTGAACCAGGGACCATCAAGTTGATTGTTGGAAAAGAAATCAAGACCAATGAATTGAACTTGAAAGAAACCTCAAATCTAAAACAACTAGTTTTTGAAAAAATGGACCGAATGATCTTGGCCAACTCTTAAACTCAAAGTCATGCCACGAAAGATAAATTCAAAAGAATATTTCAGGACACTTGGCCTGATTTACTACGGCCAGCTCAGTGCGATGATATTGCTTGCGCTGGTCGCTTATTATCTAATTCAACAAGGAGATGCAGGAGCTGAGAACAATGAACTGGCTATTTCATTTCAAAAAATCATTATGATTGTTATTCCGATAAGTCTGGGTGCAGGCTATATCTTGTTTCGCATCTTGCTTAGAAGTGTAAAACCTGAAATGCCGCTGACTAACAAAATGCAGAAATACTTCACTGCCAACCTGATTCGTTCCGCTTTTCTTGAAATTCCAGGATTATTTGTTTCAGTGGCAGCCATAATCACCTCGCACTTCTTGTTTTTGCTAATCGTTCCACTCATCCTTATTCTTTTTTTACTATTCAGACCTACCCGATCGGTAATCGTTCAGGAATTGGGTCTATCTGCGAGTGAGCTTGCCCAATTAGAAGACCCAAAGGCCATTATTTCTGAATCGATTGAATAACCTTAGCTATGAATTTTATTTTTAGCCTCTTAATTTGTGTAGTTTTCAATGAGATGAAATCTTAAGATGTGAAAGCGGCTATTCTTGTTTTTTTAGGTGGAGGGCTGGGAAGCATGGTCCGGTTTGCCATTAGCAAATGGGTAGGCACGCTGCATACGCACTATTTCCCTTTTGGTACCTTAGTCGCAAACGTAATTGCTTGCTTCACATTGGGTATCATACTCGGCCTGGCAGATACCCGACAACTACTTTCCCCTTCATCCAAAATCTTCTGGACTTTAGGATTTTGTGGGGGATTTAGCACTTTTTCCACTTTCAGTGGCGAAACCTTGGCGCTAATTGAAAGTGGATTCACCCTGGCTTCAGTCCTGTACATTGGCCTTAGCTTTGGTCTTTGCCTGAGTGCCACCCTGGCAGGACTCTACCTGATTCAAAGTGCCTAATCCTCCAATAAGGCCATTTTCGCGCTGATTTTGCATCAAAATTTGAGCAAAACTTACACTTTATGTGAAAATTTAACAATTTGTTGTAAGTTGCTAAGCTATAATTAGTTATGAGATCAATTTTTATCGCTTTATTGGCTGTGATCTCCCCCTGGTTTGTATACGCTCAGCTGGACAGTCCCAGTGTGTCTAACGCTGTCGGGTTTGACCTGCCCACGGGAAATTCCTCCATCACTATTTCCATCGGTGAGCCGTTGATCATGACGCTTACGTCTGAATCAAGCATCATTACACAAGGATATTTGCAACCCATTGATAAGACCCCTTGCCAAGACATAGAATTTACCTACTACCCAAATCCAGCCACTACGTATCTGATTGTTGAACCAAAAGGTTGCGATGATCAAATTCACTCAGTTCAGATCATTGACCTATGGGGAAGAGTTATGGACACCATTATACCCAAAGAAGACAACAAGGTATCTTTGTATGATCTCAGTCAGGGACTCTATGTTTTTAAAGTGGTGATGAAGGGTGGAACGACAGGAAATTTTAGCGTAATTAAAGTTTTTAATTAATGATGAAACTCCTGATCCATATTGGGATAGTAGCTTTAATCTTACTCTCTTCGCAGCTGCATGCGCAAGCTCCACAAGGTATTAATTATCAAGGTGTGGCCCGTGGCCTGGATGGCCAGCCACTTGCCAATAAATACATTTCTATTAGGATAAGTATCCTCAATGAATCATCAAACGGACCAGTGGAATATGAGGAAGTGCATGAAGTGAAAACCAACTCGTTTGGCTTGTTTACTCTGGTGATTGGCCAAGGTTCGCAAGGAACAACTGACTTCAGTTTTATTGGATGGACTACTGGCCCTAAATGGTTGCAAATTGAAATGGATGAAAACGGAGGGAGTAATTTCAAATTGATGGGCAGCCAGCAGCTGATGAGTGTGCCCTACGCACTCTATGCAGAGCGTTCAGGTAATGGGTATCAGGCAGGTCAAGGAATCAGCATTAGCAACAATACGATCAGCAATACCGGTGATGGTGATGCAAGCGCGACAAACGAATTGCAAGACCTATCTCAGGTGTTGGTACGAGGTAAGGATGCAGCAGGATTGACAATTGAAAATGTAGGCACACCCACATCCAGCAGTGATGCGGCCACCAAGGCCTATGTAGATGCACATGTTGATGGTGACGCCAGTGACACCAATGAAATTCAAAATCTTTCTCAAGTTCTTACAGAAAGTAACAATGCCGGAGGAAACATAATTGCCAATCTGGGCACACCCACATCCAGCAGTGATGCTGCCACCAAGGCCTATGTGGATTCACATGCAGATGGTGACGCCAGTGACACCAATGAAATTCAGGACCTGAGCCTCATTTCAAATACGTTGAAGATTACAAACAATATTGCTGCCACAAGTATTGATCTTAGTCCTTATTTGGATGACACCGACAATCAAAATTTATCAAGTAGAGCTATTGGAACCGATAGGGAAATCGATATTTCGGGCGGGACAGGGATAACTATTAATGTTGCTGATGACGATAATAATGCCACCAATGAGGCACAAACTATGACTAGAGCAAGTAACGGCACCGTAACATTAACCTCTGTTGGCTCAACTGGTGGCGGATCATTCAATGTGAACGA
>DATCZR010000062.1:0-22053 GCA_036525835.1 Cyclobacteriaceae bacterium | reverse complement strand
ATCAAATCAACCTTAGTGAGCATATCATTGGGCAATACCAATTGCGTGTCGGTCAATAGTATTTCATTCATCAAACCTACACCAACTGACTTCAATGATTCGTTTTTTCTATCATAGAATTGCTGCTGATCAAGTTGTGCGATAGAATTTGTGGATAATAATTTCATGGAGTCACTTTCACCAGTAAATCCTGCTAGTTGCCAATACCGCTCTTTTGAGTTTAGCGTCATGCCGCTACTGAACCGACTAAGTTGCCTGAACTTATTGAATAATGGATTGTTTCTTGAATGCGGAAGTACCTTCCATAATCCACCCATGCTTTTTACCAGATTTTCCTTAAAGCCCGGATGAAGCATCCGGTACATTGCCTCATGTTTGTTATATCCTCCTAATAATTCATCCGCGCCATCACCAGACAGGGCCACAGTAGCGTGTTTTCTGGTTTCTTTGCTCAAAATGTATACAGCTATTGCGGACGAATCGGCAAAAGGCTCATCTGTATAGTCAAGAATTGCTTTCACATGGCTATAGAGATCATCATTGGTTAGTGAGAATACCGTATGCGATGTATTAAAATGTTTAGCAACCAAGTTGGCATACTTTGTTTCATCGAAGAAAGGCTCATCTTTGAAACCAATACTGAAAGTGTGAAGATCAGGTTTATGCTTACTGGCCAACCCAGCAATAATGGACGAATCAAGTCCACCACTCAGAAATGAACCCAATGGAACATCTGACACTAATCTTTTTTGAACGGCAGACTCTAAAAGGCCTTTGAATTTCTCTTTAGCTTGATCATAACTGATGGTATGATTTAATTTTTCCTCACTATACGGTATCTGATAAAATGAGTGAATGTCTATTTTTCCTTTAGACACCTTCATGAAGTGTCCCGGTAATAACTTCTTTACCTTGGAAAATAAGGTATATGGTGCTGGAATGTAATTTAGTTGAAGGAAAGTGTGTAGCGAGGTGTAGTCAATCGTTTTATCTATGCCATAACACAGCAAGGCTTTCATTTCTGAGGCAAAGAGAAATTTATCCTCATCAAAAAGAAATAATAAGGGCTTTATTCCATACCTATCCCTGGCTAGAAAAAAAGATTGATCAACTTTGTCATAAATACAAAAAGAAAAGAATCCATTGATTCGGTTCAGGCAATTTTCCTTTTCGTGAATGAACAATTGTAAAAGAACCTCTGTATCCGATTCCGAAAGAAACCTTATTCCTTTGGATTGAAGTTCAGCTCTTAAATCTTTAAAATTGAAGATCTCTCCGTTGAAAATGATGCAGTACCGGCAATGTTCGTCCCACATGGGTTGATTACCGGCTTCACTCGTGTCAATGATACTTAGTCTTCTATGGCCTAATCCAATAAAGCCATCGGTATAGATATTCTGAAAGTCTGGGCCGCGCTTTGCCAAAGCTTGTGTGGCAGCCGTCACATTGATCATGTTGAACTTGCCAACCAGGTTGAAAGCAAAAACACCGGTTATGCCACACACGTTGGAGAAGATTTATGGTAGCATGGGAAGAGGCTGATCATTAAAATATTTTACCAGGATTTAGAATTCCATTGGGATCAAATACCTTTTTGATTCCGCGCATCAGGTTAAGGTTAACATCACTTATCGCAATTGGCATATAAGGTCGTTTGGTTATACCTACACCGTGCTCACCGGAAAGGGTTCCTCCCAGCGTAACCACTAATTTAAAAACTTCTCCGATTCCCTCTGGTACTTTGGTTTCCCAATCGTGATCACTCATTTCATCTCTGAGGAAATTGATATGAATATTACCGTCTCCAATATGCCCAAAACAAACCGTATTAAAGTTATAGGCTTTACCAATCTCTTTTATTCCTTTGATCAGCTTGGGTAATTCCGAACGGGGCACCACCACGTCATCCGATTTGGTAACTGTTTTCCAATTCACAGCCGGAGAAATGTTTTTTCTCACTTTCCACAATTCTTCTTTCTGCAGTGTACTGTCTGCAAAAAGCACTTCGCCAATTTCAAATTTCTCCAATACACCCATAACACGTTCAGCGTCTTTCATGAGCAGCTCTTCGTCATTGCCATCTAACTCACAAAGCAGATAAGCACCCATGTTTTCAGGCAGTTGGGTAGTGATGGGACTATTTAATACATTTTCACAGTATTCGATGGTCTTAATTCCAGCCTCTCTTTCGAAGAATTCAACACCAGATGGGGTAATACCTTCAACAAATATGGAGGCGATAGCTTTACACGCCTCTTCATTCGTAGAGAACGGAATGAGTAGCAAGACATTTTTTTTTGGATAACCACGGAGTTTGAAAACAATTTTAGTAATCACACCTAAAGTTCCCTCACTGCCGCACATCAGTTGTGTTAAATTATAACCCGTTGAATTTTTCATCACATTGGCTCCCGTCCAGATAATTTCTCCGGTAGGCAGCACTACCTCCATATTGATTACGTAGTCGCGTGTTACGCCATACTTCACAGCCTTAGGACCTCCAGAGTTGTTGGCCAGATTGCCGCCAAGAAAACAGGATCCCCTGCTTGAAGGATCTGGAGGATAGAATAATCCTTTTTCTTTGACCGCGTTTTGAAAAACTTCAGTGATTACACCAGGTTCTACGGTAGCTTGCAGATTGAGCTCGTCAATGTTTAATATTTTGTTGAATCTTTCCATGGAAAGGATTACTCCTTTCTGAATAGGCAATGATCCGCCTGCCAATCCGGTGCCAGCCCCACGCGGTGTCACAGGGGTTTTAAAGGCATTACAAATTTTGAGTACTTCACTGACTTCCTGTGTATTTTTTGGCCGGACTACTACATCAGGCAAAAAAACTAAGTCCTCTGTTTTGTCTCGGCCGTATGTTAACAGGGATTCGTCATCCATCAAAACATTTTCTTGCCCAACGATGGACGTCAATTTATTAATTACTTCTTCACTCAATCCCGCTGAATCTAACACCGCTGTTTCTTTCCCGTAAGCCATGTAATTATGTATCTTTGAATGTGTACTTATTTGTAAACCTCAAAATTACGCAATTCTCTTTTCAAAGGCTCGGGGTTTTTATTCTCCTTTTTATTCTGATTAGCGGATGTGCTGCATCTCGAAGGGCTAAGATAAGAGCTAAACAAATTGACCAGGTAATTCAGACTGCCCGTACCTATACGGGTACGCCTTACAAGTGGGGTGGCACCACACGTTCTGGAATGGATTGCTCCGGTTTATTAATTAATTCCTTTAGATCCATTAATATTTCATTACCCCGCCAGTCGGCAGATCAGGCTTTGATGGGTGAAAAAGTTAAATTGAAACAGCTTCAGGAAGGCGATTTGGTTTTCTTTGCCACTGGCAAAAAGAGGAGGGTGATTACTCATGTGGGATTAGTGACTGAAGTAAAAACTAAAGACAATGTAAAATTCATACATGCGTCATCTTCTCTGGGCGTCATCGAAACAAATATATTTGCTGACTATTATCTCAAGCGATTTCGATTTGCCAGAAGAATAATTAACTGATTTTTAAAATTTAATCGAATGAAAACTTCACGGAGGAAATTTATTGGACTTGGTGCGGCTGCATTTTCTGCTTTTCCATTCATCAGGACGTTTGCATCAAATAAAACTAAGGCGGTAATCAAGCCCATTGTTGTGTCAACCTGGGATTTTGGAATAGCGTCAAATAAAGAAGCATGGAAAATTTTATCAACAAATGGTCGAGCACTGGATGCCGTAGAAAGAGGCGTGCAAGTGCCTGAAGGTGATCCAAAGGAAACCAGCGTGGGTTTGGGGGGTTTGCCTGATCGGGAAGGCAAAGTTACCCTCGATGCTTGTATTATGGATGAGCATGCCAACTGTGGTGCAGTGGTTTGTTTAGAACACATCGTACACCCGATTTCCGTTGCTCGAAAAGTAATGGAGGATACCCCCCATGTCATGCTGGTGGGAGACGGTGCACTTCAGTTTGCGATGGAGAAAGGATTTAAAAAGGAAAAACTACTAACGAAGGAGTCTGAAAAGGCGTGGAAGGAGTGGCTAAAGACTTCCCATTATAAACCAGTTGTAAACATTGAGAATCATGATACCATTGGAATGGTAGCCATGGACGCGAGTGACAACCTTTCTGGGGCCTGTACCACAAGTGGGATGGCCTATAAAATGCGCGGCCGGGTGGGAGATTCACCCATCATTGGTGCGGGATTGTTTGTTGATAATGAAGTGGGCGCAGCCACTTCTACCGGATTGGGTGAGGAAGTAATTCGGATTGTTGGTTCACATCTGGTAGTTGAATTAATGCGACAAGGCAACTCACCACAGGAGGCATGTGAGCTTGCGGTAAAAAGAATTGTTAAGAACCAACCAGCTAAATCGAGGGAGATACAAGTCGGATTTCTGGCCATTAATAAGAATGGTGAGCATGGAGCGTATGCGCTGCAAAAAGGATTTACCTATGCGGTATTTTCACCGGAAATTCCGAATAGGTTGTTTGAAGCCAAGAGTTATTATTCATGATTTGTGAAGTTGTGGTTTACAATTTTGATTCCGCACTGCGTGCGCAAACGGGTGGGGCGGATCGTCTGGAGCTTTGTGATAATCCGGGCGAAGGAGGAACCACGCCCTCTTACGGTATGATAGAACAAGTAAGGCAAAATGTCAGCATAGACCTTTATGTCATGTTGCGACCAAGAGGCGGGGACTTTTGTTACTCCAATTATGAATTTAACATCATGAAACGTGACCTAATCCAATTTCAGCGGCTAGGGGTCGATGGCGTTGTTTTTGGAATCCTTAAAGAAGACGGAACGATGGACAAGGATAGGTGTAAAGAGTTAATTAATATAATCCGGCCGCTTAAAGCAACCTGCCATCGGGCTTTTGATATGACCAGAGATCCCTTTGAAGCCATGGAGGATTGTATTGAAATTGGATTTGACAAGATTCTTACCTCTGGTCAAAAACCCAGTGCCCCGGAGGGTGTTGACCTTATTTCAGAATTAATAATGAGAGCCAGGGATCGCATTGTAATTGTACCGGGTGCAGGTGTGAATGCAGCTACGGTGGCCGAGCTTGTTAAACAGACGTCTGCGAAAGAAATTCATTTCTCAGCTACTTCTTTTACGGACAGCAAAATGCAATTCAGAAACCCGGATATCGCAGCAATGGGGGATGAGTCAGGAAGGGAATTTACCTATAGGGTAGTAGATCCGGAATGCGTTCGCAAAATCAGGTCGCTTGCAGAAGGATCTATCCTTTGATGGCTAATAAGGGAATTTTAGAGTGGTAAGCCATTGCTTTGGTTCGGCTAGGATTATATAGCTTCTCAAAAAGTGTTCTTTTGCGTGTAAACATCGAAATCCAATCGGCATTTACAAGTGTGGTGAAAGATTCCAATGCCCTGGTTATGTGCTCTTCATACTTTACAAAATAAGTAATGGAAGCGTAGTCAGTGATGGTCCTAACGTGTCCGGCAAAATTTCGTTTAAGCATTTCTTCTGAAAGCAATGCTTTCTCATCGGTTGTGATGTGTACCATCATAATTTCAGCCTTGAAGGCACTGGCAATAGTCGCTAACTCGTGAATGTGGTCCAGTTCCGCATAGTGAAAATCAGTGGCATAGACTATTCTCCTGGGGATTTGAAAAGGGGAATCCCTCGGTACAGCAAGCACGGGACAATTAACTTTGTCAATGACACGTGTTGTATTACTTCCGAACAGAATTTTATCAAGACCGCTGGCACCTTTGGTACCCATCACTACCAGATCGATGGCATTTGTTGTAATCAGCGTATCAATAGATTCCACCAATCCTCCAACAACATACTTATAGTTACACACCAGTGATGGGTATTGTTCGTTTGCAATTTTACAAATCGAGCTGAGTTTTTTCTCAGTAAGTACTCTTGCTTTTTCAGTTTCTTCCATGATTAGTGCATTTCCGTGGTCGAACTGAGTAATTGCCGGTGTATGGCTAGTAACAATCAGAACCTCAGCGCTTAAATGAATACCCAATTCACAGGCATATTCAATGGCTGCATTAGCATTCTCAGAAAAATCTGTGGGAACAAGGATGGCTCTCATCTTCTCAACTTAGGAATTACATCCAAAAATAGGAAGTAATACCATCTAAGAAAATGACAGCGGTCATTCTTAGGATTGATCTATTCTATGGTTCTTCTTCCTTTTATCAGAAATGATCCAAATTGACCGATGCTCATCGTCCCTTCAAATGTTTGATCGCTCACGGCCACCTCCACCTTTACCGTGCTGGTGTTTGGGCCAAAGCTAGTTTCATAGGTAAATGAAAGTCCGTTGCCTTGAAGTTGTACATTTTCAAGACGAGTTTCTTTGTTGTTTCTGCTATTGATAATAATACCTGAATAAGCTTCTCCGTTCTTATTAATTATGAGTGATCCACTACCGCCTTGAGGGGACTCAATGGCATACGTCCAACTACCAATCGGATTCACAACGACGGATGAATCTGTTTTAACGGGGACCACGGCAGGAGCTGATCCACCACGGTTACCACCAGAGAATGATCCTTGCGGTTGTGCGGGCTCACCACCACCCATATCCTGGCCACCATCTCCATCTTTCAAGTCATCATTGGTGATTGTCCTTCTGCTTCTCCGAGGGGCAGAAGAACGGTTGTTACCTTCAATTTTGCCAAAACGCAAGTTCACATTTACCTTAAAATTGAGATTTTGTCTTACGGATGTGGTTTGTTGATTGATGATGGGAGAGACGGTTTCTCCTTTAATGGTTATGCTGTTTCCCAGGAAATTTTCTGCACCAAATCCAATGCTACCCCTCTTGTTAGGAAGGTCTTTGTTGATTCCTAAGGAATACATACCAAAACCTCCACGGAACCCTTGGAGTTGAACTCGTCTTCCATGCACAAAACTAAAGAACTGTAGATTCCAGGTATCTGTTACCTTGTAGCTTCCAAATAGTCTTCCACTGATAACAAAGCCTTCATTTTTGGCGCTGTAAATCGGATCAAAAACATTGTTGGCCAGAGTCAGATAATAAACCTCACTTCCTGTATTAACTGAGAATTTTTTACCAATCATTATGTTGGCGTTAAGGCTTAGTCCATAGGCTTTTTCTTCCCCGATGTTGAAATAGGAAGTCCTGACCGTGTCTCCGATAATATCACTGACCCGCTGAATTGAATTATTGGTATTGCGTGCAAATCCAGTGAAGTTAAGACTCGTGCCCTTAAAAAACGTACTGTAGCTTAGCTCATAGTTATCTGTAAATTCAGGATCAAGAATTGGATTACCAATGCTTATATTAAGTGGATTTGATGCTTGGATATTCGGATTCAGAAATCGGATGGAAGGTCGCTGAATTCTTCGGTTAAATGCCGCCTTGATCATGTTATTTTTCTTGAGTTTGCGGCCGACATTGATAGTGGGCACAAAAACTCCATACGAAGGTATTACAATATCTACTTCATCTTGAAAAAAGGCATTGATCGTAGTGTATTCATAGCGTCCACCGGCTTTGAATGAGTACTTCTTTAAATTCAACGTATAGGCCAGGTATCCGGCACTTACATCTTGCCGATAATTAAAGGAATTGGAAAGTTGTTGATTGTTGTTCGGCACAAATGGTCCGGTACCTACAGATGTAAAATATTGATAATCGCTGAGTGCTCTTCTCACGGTTTGTTTTCCCCCCACTTCCACCAATTGGTCTTTTCCTATGGGAGTTTGGAAATCAGTTTGGATAGCATATTCTTCGTTGGTGCTTCCATTTATATTTTTGATCCGGCTACCAATTGAATTATCCGGATTGAATAAAATGTTTTCAAAATCGTTGGTTCCATCATCATTGCCATACAAGCCTAGGATGCTCCATTCTTTATCCTTTTGATCGTAAAGATGAGTGTAGTTAAAATTGACATCTATAGAGTTTGAGCTATTATCAGAAAAAACATCTCTTAAGCTATTACTTACAGGCACACCAATTTGATATTTCTCAGACAATAATTGATCCTGATAATCTTTCGATCCCCTTCCTCCAAGGCGAACAGAACTGGTGAAGTAGTTCTTTTCGTTTAAATCATAATCCAAACCAAAATTATAGTTTGCTCTTAAGTAGTTGCTTCTTGTATTGGCACTTTGTATGGTCAGACTTTCATTACCAGTCCCAGTTCCAGTGGTTTGCGTATTTACAAAGCTTCCTAGCGTGTTATACCCGTATCTTCCCCAGCCACCCAACGAAAGTCCAAGTTTTCCTTTTTTGTATCCTCCGCGCAGGCCAAGGTTGGATCCCCGATTTCCAAAACTACTATTGACATTCAAAGTAGCCCCTTCCAAAACGGTTTTCTTAGTGATGATATTAATGATACCGGAAGTACCTTCTGCATCGTATTTGGATGAGGGTGATGTGATTACTTCCACAGATTTAATCTCGTCAGCAGGAATTTGTTTCAAAGCGTCAGCTACACTACCTGCTGTAATTGTGGAAGGCCGATTATTAATTAAGACCCTGATATTTTCACTTCCGCGAATTGAAATATTGCCGTCCAGATCTACTGAAAGCAACGGAACGCGCCTTAATACATCCGCTGCATCACCACCTTTTGAGGTAATGTCGTTTTCTGCGTTGTATATCATTCTGTCCACGCGCTCTTCGATGAGAGACTTTTCGCCTTGAACTGTAATTTCATTCAAGATTTCAACAGAAGGGCTAAGTAGCAGATCTCCCAAGTCTATATTACGGCTACTATTGCTAAACTCCACATTTCTATTAATGGTCTCGTAACCAATAAAGGATATGCTTACTGTATACTTTCCGTAAGGAATGTCTTTAACAATGAACTTTCCTTTACCATCGGCCACAGTTCCGTTGATCGGTTTCTTGGTATTGGGGTCGTTTACCGCAATGGTGGCATATTCCACCGGTTCGCTCGTGGTAGGGTCTGTAATCGTACCTGACAACTTGCCATTGCCAGACTGAGCAAATGCCGAAAGGCTACTTAAAAAAATGATAACAAAACATAGAAGTATTGATTTTTTCATTAAAAGTTCATTAGACATGAATCGTTAATTTAACTTAACCACAAATTTGACAAATAGTTTCATCGGATTGTTGTGTTTTAGACATACACCTCGATTAGTTAGACGGATGACAAGAATTAGCCAATAATCCAAAGCCTGGTCCAGAAAGGTGCAGTTGTCGATCAATTGTGGCCAGCGGCCGAAAAGGATTTCTGTTGGTAATTGAAGGTTGGTTCATACTGTATATTTGAATTATATTTCACTTTCGATGACTTTAAATACCAGCCAAAGCAAGGTTTTCTTATTGCATGCGTCCTTTTGGAGTGTGTATCTTTCTTTTTTCCTTTATCGGGTGAGTTCATATCAACGAGGTGAAGAGCTTGACTGGAGTCGGGTTATTACCATCGCCTTAATCCAGGTAATTTTTGCTGCTATCATTTCTTATGCTAATTATTTTTATCTGCTTCCAAAATTGCTGGAGAATAAGAAGACACTTTTTTATGTATTACAATTTATTCTTTTATTTACCCTGGTTATTACCATAAGAATAATTGTCGATCGCTATCTCCATGACTCGGATTCGTCCAGATCAAATTACTTGCACAGTACACGCTATCTTGTTCAGGTTGTTACCAGTAATTTATTTATTGTCATTTTTGTAGGTATGCTGCGTTTTGCCAAAGATTGGTTTGAACTGGACGCCAAGCGTAAGGAGATCGAGCGAGAGAAGCTGATGGCAGAAGTCAATTTTCTTAAGGCGCAAATTAATCCCCATTTTCTATTCAATACCTTAAACAACCTTTACTATCTGGCTTATTCAAAGTCTGACAACACCACTGAGGTAATTGACAAGTTGTCGAAGATGATGCGATACATGATTTATGACTCTAATCATTCCAAAGTCTTGTTGAGTAAGGAAATTGAATACATGCAAAATTACGTTAGCCTGGAAAGGCTTCGTTTAAATAATGAGATGCCTGTTGAATTTGAGGTGGTTGGTGAGCCGGCAGACAACAAGATTGCTCCCTTAATTTTCATTACCTTTTTGGAGAATGCGTTTAAGCATGGCGTTAGCAATGTACAAAAGAATTGTTGGGTGCGGGTTTCCATTGAGGTGAAAGGTAAGTCATGTACGTATACAGTAGAAAACAGTAAAATCTCGGAACATCCCGCTGATCCAAAATCGGGTATTGGACTAGCTAATATCAAAAGAAGATTGGAACTTAGCTATCCGGAAAATTATGAACTCAGTGTTCAGGATTTACCAGATAGATACACAGTTCAATTAACATTAAATCTGATTTGACTTTAAATTGTTTGGTGGTAGATGATGAGCCGCTCGCCCGCAACCTGCTGAGTGATTACGTAATGAAGGTTCCGTATCTTCATTTAGCCGGGACAGCTGAGAATGCACTCGCTGCTATGAAATTCCTTCGCGAAAATTCGATTGATTTGGTTTTCCTAGACATTCAAATGCCGGAGCTTACTGGCATCAATTTGCTTAAGGCATTGCATGTAAAGCCTATGGTTATTTTCACAACGGCCTATTCTGAATATGCGCTAGAAAGCTACGAGTTGGATGTGGTCGATTATCTTTTGAAGCCAATTACGTTTGAGCGATTTTTGAAAGCTACGGAGAAAGTGAGTCAGCGAAAGTTAGGCGTTGAGGCTGGGACTACGGCAATGCCAGACATTCCTCCTTTTGTTTTTGTAAAAGACGGCACCAAATTGGTTAAAGTCATGTTCAAAGATATTTTGTATGTGGAAGGATTGAAAGATTACGTATCGATCCACACAGTTGGGCAAAAAATTGTGAGTTTACAAAGGCTAAAAACGCTTGAAGAGCAACTTCCACCCAATCAATTTATTAGAATTCACAACTCTTACATTGTATCTCTTAATGCGATTCGCTCGATTCATAAAAACGAGGTGCAAATTGGATCTGCAACGCTCCCGATCAGTGATTCGTATAAAAAGTCATTTAGAGAATGGGTGGATAAGAATCAGTTGCTGGGAGGATAATACCCAGCTCCATGTCTTTCGAAATTGAAGCATTGCTACCAACATCACTCTCGTGAGACCTATGTATTATGGGCTCATGATTATTTGACTTCCTGATATAATATAGCTCTTCCTTTTTGATTAGATAGGTATTACATGATGCATATCCTCATGCCCGACAAAAGGGCCGGATGGTAATTTTGTGGAGAATATCGGAGTCGAACCGATGACCTCTTCCATGCCATGGAAGCGCTCTAGCCAGCTGAGCTAATCCCCCTTCATTAATCAGAGTGCAAATATATTTCAATTTGGGAAGCTGGCAAATTAGAATGAATAAAGTCAGGGGATGTATTACTCAGCTGTTTTGCCAAATGGGTTATCTCCGCTACCTTGTGTAGTAATTTTTGTAACTTATCATGTTATATTAATTCATCGAATGGCCAAGCTTAAGAATATTGTCAAGCAGCTTTCAGAAAAGGATTTTAAAGCGATCTATGATTCTCTGTTGGAGAGTAATGCGGAGAAATCAGGCTATCTGCTTAAATCGTTAAGGGAACGCCAGCTGTCTGATAGTAAGATCATGGTGGAGCTGGAGGTGAACGCTAATGCTTACTATACGCTTAGGTCAAGACTAAACCAAAAGATTGAAGAACATCTGCTTGAGCAAATGGAAAGTCCGCGCACCGATATATTGCGCAAAGTGGCTAACTTAAATGAGGTATTATTTACCAAGAAAAGAACCATCTCAATAGCCACTCTTAAAAAACTGGAAAAACAGCTGATTGATTATGATCTGGCTAACGAACTGACAATAATATACAAGTCGTTGAAGAAGATGCATATCAATAGTCCTGATCATTTTTCCTACTCACAACTTTACAATAGGCATGTGGCCTACATGTTGGCGGTGGATAAAGCAGAAGATTTATTGGTTGAATACTTTAAGAAGTATGGCAGCTATCTGATGTCTGGAGATGAAAATGAAAAGATGGGCCTTGTTTTGATGATGAAAGAAATGCATAATGTAGCCCGACTTTATGAATCTCATCGTCTTTATGTTTATCAGAGTTGTATGCTTATTCACCACCGGCTTTTTGTAGAAACTGAGGATAGCATGGAGGGAGAGTCTACAGAGGATATATTCGATCATGTTCAAAAGATCTTTACTAATTATAACCTTGACCCTCTATACTTTCACCTCAATCTTGTATTCGAGTTTCTAAAACTCGAATATTATAATCATTATAAAGTTTATAGGCAGGCGGAAAAATACTTTGAAGAAGTGAACGATGCAATAGCCAGTTTGCTGGTTAACTATCCACACTATACCTTCTCAGCACAAGTGCTGATTTCCAAAATTGAGCGAAGTTTGAGATTAGGCACTGAGAGAGAGCTCTATACGGAAAATGAAAGCTTATTTCTGGATTACGAACCAGATCTGCTAGATATTCCAAGACATATCATTTACGTATTATACCGGGCACTTTCCAGCTATTATGTAGGTAAGTATGATGAAACGGCAAAAATTATTAATAATCTACTCAACGATGTCAGTCTTAAGAAATATCCATTTATACAAATGGAGGTGAAAACCTTGTTGGCCCTTCAGTATTGTATGTTGAATGATTTTGAACTTTTTAATCAATTGGCCAATAGTATTCAGCGGCAGATTAGGTTATTTGGTAAGCATGCGTGTGAGAATATTCCGTTATTCATTAAGATTTTGAAAATCGCGGTTAGCGAATCAAAGAAGGATAAGCGAAAGAAAATCTCAGCGATAATACCCAAATTGCAAGCAATCAAAGTAAATTGCTTTGCGCCTAGTACACTGATTCGTTTTGATGAGAAGTTTATAGATAACCTGGTTTCTTTGTAGGTTAAAAACTAGACATTAACCTTCTGTATGCTGTCATGGGAGAGTGGCTTGTTGAGATAAAGCCTCACATTCGGATATTTCTTAGTGCGATTAACATCCAGTGGATTGATTGATGAGGTGAGCATTACAATTTTACACATTTTCTTCGTACTGTCTGAAAGCTTTTCAAATTCATCTAGAAATTGAAATCCATCCATGAGTGGCATATCAATATCTAAAAAGATTACCTCTGGAAGCACATCTTTCCCTATTTCTAATTTTTCCATGTTGCGAAGAAATTCGATGGCACTTTTGGCTCCTGTATGTGTATAAATGTTGCTTGAGATCGCAGCAGCTTCAATCATCTTTTGATTGATAAGATTATCAATCTCATTGTCATCGATGAGCATTACTGTGCGATACTTTTCCGAAGCCATTTGCGATTGAATTTAAGCTATCTAAATTAGCAGTAAAGAGATTCATTTCCAAGTTGACTAGATGTCGAACTTAATGCCCTGAGCAAGAGGCAAGTCGTTACCATAATTAATGGTATTGGTTTGTCTTCTCATGTATACTTTCCAGGAATCCGACCCTGATTCGCGGCCACCACCCGTTTCTTTTTCGCCACCAAACGCGCCTCCTATTTCTGCACCTGAGGTACCAATGTTAACATTCGCTATTCCACAGTCGGAGCCTCTATGAGATAGAAATTGTTCCATCTCATGCAAACTGTTGGTCATGATTGCGGAAGATAACCCTTGCCTTACTCCATTCTGATAGCTAATTGCTTCATCTATTTTTTTGTATTTGATCATATACAAAATAGGAGCAAAGGTTTCCTCCTGTACTATCTCATAGTCGTTCTCCACTTCTGCAATGGCGGGTTTTACATAACACCCAGAATCGAATCCCTTGCCTTTCAAAACACCACCTTCAACTAAGAACTTTCCGCCTTCGGCTATAATTTTCTTGAGTGCAGCCTGGTATAGTTTTACTGCCTGTTTGTCTATTAAGGGACCGACATGATTTCCTTGATCAAGAGGATTGCCAATTTTCAATTTCCCATAAGCATTCTTTAGTCGATCACTTACTTCCTTGTATATCTTATCATGAACAATTAAACGCCTTGTGGAAGTACACCGCTGGCCAGCAGTTCCCACTGCTCCAAATAATGCACCACGGATGGCCATATCTAAATTGGCGTTTTCTGAAATTATGATGGCGTTGTTGCCACCTAATTCCAGTAGTGGTCGACCCAATCTTTCGCTCACCGTTTTGGCTACAGCTTTCCCCATTCGAATGGACCCAGTAGCGGAGACAAGGGGAATGAATTCTGATGAGGCCATCAGTTGTCCTGTCTTGTAATCACCATTTGCAAGGCAAGAAACACCTTCCTTGATTTTATTTTTCTTGAATACTTCTCCAACTATATTTTGACAGGCAATGCCGCATAAGGGTGTCTTTTCACTTGGCTTCCAAATGCAGGTATTACCGCACACCCAAGCAATCATGGCATTCCATGACCATACCGCAACCGGAAAATTAAAGGCAGATATAATTCCTACCACACCGAGGGGATGATATTGTTCATACATTCTGTGTTTGGGCCGTTCGGAATGCATTGTTAGGCCATTCAATTGGCGAGATAAACCCACCGCAAAGTCACAGATATCAATCATTTCCTGCACTTCGCCCAGGCCCTCTTGGTATGACTTTCCCATTTCATAAGAGACCAGCTTACCCAATGGCTCTTTATAATGGCGCAACGCTTCACCGATCTGCCTCACGATTTCTCCACGTCTTGGTGCGGGTACTAGCCTCCATTCAAGAAAAGCATCATGAGCTACTTCCACTACTTTATAAAAAGATTTCTCGTCTGCAGCACGAACTTTTCCAATAAGCTTTCCGTCTGCTGGTGAATAGGATTCCAGAATTGGCCCCTTGGAATTGATCCATTGTTGGCCAGTTGAAACACCAGAATTATTGGGTTTTATACCAAGTTGAGTGAGTGCTGATTTGATTCCGAAATCCTTCATGTACTTTGATTTGATAAGGGCACAAAGCTAGTCAATTTCCAAAATTTTGATGTGAAAGTATTTCGGTTAATTTCAATTAGCTACCAATTGATACCATAGACTTCTTTTTCATGTTTACCATACATGCCTTCCACTAAGATTCCGCCATTTTTGAAATCCAAAGTTTGATTTAGATCTTCAACGTTGTCAATCGGTACTTTATCAATGTGCGTGATAATAAATCCTTCCCTTATACCTGACCGCTTCCATTTTCCACTTTTCAGTTCCTTAATCAGCACGCCTCCGTCAATATTGAGCTTGGTTAAGTTCTTGTACGGGATATCTTCGAATGTGGCCCCTTCCAATTCATATTGAATTTTTCTTTTCTGAACTGCGGGTTCACCATCAAAATTGCGGAGCACTGCTTTTACCGACATTGTTTCCTTGTCTCGAATAAAGGTCACATTAATAGCATTGCCTGGACGATTACGTGCAACCCATTCTTGTAATTCAGAAACGCTATTCACCACATGGTTGTTGATAGCTACAATCACATCACCAGTTTCCATTCCTGACTCTTCAGCAGCGCTTCCTGGATTTACTCTGCTTATTCGCACACCTTGCACTACATCTAAGCCACGCCATTCTGCAAGATCAGCATTTACATCTTCAATCACCACGCCCAGGAGTCCGCGTTGCACTTCGCCAAACTCAAGCAAATCGTCCATCACTTTCTTCACCAGCGAAACTGGGATAGCGAACGAATAGCCTTCAAAGCTACCAGTGGAAGTGGCGATAGCTGAATTAATGCCGATTAATTCACCTCTTAAATTCACCAAGGCACCGCCGCTGTTTCCAGGGTTTACCGCTGCATCAGTCTGAATAAAGGACTCAACCTGTAAATTATTTCGTTGTGTTAAGATTCCAATGTTACGCGCCTTGGCACTCACGATTCCGGCAGTTACTGTCGAGTTTAGCTCAAATGGGTTGCCTATAGCTAAGACCCATTCTCCGGTAGAGATCGCATCGGAATCACCATATTTGGCAAAAGGAAGATTTTTTGCCTTGATTTTTAGGAGAGCCAAATCTGTACTTTGATCCCTGCCTACAAGTTTTGCATAGAACCGTTGGTTATTGTCCATCACCACTTCAATTCTGCTTGCGTCTTCTATCACATGATTATTGGTAACGATATATCCATCATCGGTTAGAATTACCCCGGATCCTGAAGACCGAGCTGGCGGGTTAAGAAATTTGTTTAATGGATTTAAGCTGAATTCACCCGAGCCGAAGGTTGTCTTTATATGCACTACTGTTGGAGTAATTAAACTGGAAGCAGATTCAAAATTAAGTCCGTGTGGAGCATGGCTTGAAGTGTCAGCCCGATAGTTGACCAATTGAGATTCTTGCCGTTGCTGAATTGAATTATAAGTTGGGTTAATAGCATCGATATACTTGATCGTAAAAATAATCCCTAGCGAGGCTCCAATAAATGCCGCAACAATAACCGACAACACCAACAAGGAACGCTTCATATCTTCTCTACTTTCTTGTGAAAACTAATGATGACGACTTTACTTAAAGTTAACGGTAAAATTTATAAAAGGATAGAAATAAAAATGCCCGTTGCGAAAGCAAGGGGCATTTTTATCAAATTCCAACTAACTTTAATTCACCTTTATCGAAGTTCTCAACTGTTTCTTCTCATCCTTAGGGATGGTCAATTCCAATATGCCATTTACATATTTGGCATTGATCTTATCACTTTTCACGCTGTCAGGTAAGGAGAAGGAACGGCTGAAAGATCCATATCTGGTTTCAATGGATTGATAGTTCTCTTCCTTCCTTTCGGATGAAAATTTGCGTTCTCCGCTGATAGTTAAGGTATTGTCTTTTACCTCAATGTTGAAATCTTCTTTGTTCATTCCGGGAGCCTCAAAATGGAGCTCGAAAGCATTGTCGTTTTCTAGAATATCTACCTTCGGCACAAAGTAGCCATTGCCAGAACGCTGAACGGAATCATCAAAGAACTTGTCAAGTAAGCTGCTGAATGTAGTGGGTACGAAATCGCGTGGGTTATAACGTATGATACTCATAATCTTTAATTTTTTTAGGTTTAACATCAGTTAAGTAATTCAATGATCTAACATTGAAAAGTGTGCCGATGAAAATAACACGCCATAATGTCTTATAATTTAGGCTATGATAACTAATACAATGACATTGTGGCTGTATTTTTGAAGAATAAGGCTAGTCGAGGCCTATTATCATAAAAGCACCCCAGTAGATTGGCTCTGGATATTCGGCACGCAGTTCTTTTTTAGCATCAACGAAAGATTGCCTCAAATTACCTGTGGTAAGCCATTTGCGATAGAATGAAAGGATAAGCTTTTGGGTAGCAGCATCGTCCACTTTGAACATGCTCATGATGAGTGTTTTGGCTCCTGCGACCAAAAAGGCACGCTGAAGACCATACACACCTTCACCATTTGAGATTTCCCCCAAACCAGTTTCACATGCGCTTAGCACCACTAGGTCTGTTTTGTCAAGATTTAAGTTCATGGCCTCATAGGCAGTCAATATTCCACTCTCAAGGTTATAGTTGAATTTGGTCTTCTCCAATAGGTCTCCAGCGCCTTTAAGCAGTAGGCCTGTTTTTAACAATGGATTTTCTGTTTGTTCTGCTTCGTTTTCAGTAATGCTGTTATCAGGTGTGTTGTCTGGTGTATAGAATCCATGTGTGGCAATATGGAAGATCTTAGGACTATCCAGTTCTTTGACCTTTTCCTCACTGGCATAAGATTCAGTATACTCGGAAGTCTTCCAACCTTGCGTTTCTAATAAAGTCTGAAGTTCAGCTACTTCCTTTTCGGTTCCGGGAAGGCCAGGAATATTACCTCGCGAAGCGGTTAAATAGAAAGTAGGATTACCAAACATGGTAGCCGTATTGGAGGATCCTGCGATTTTTGATTTGATCTTCCTCAGGTAAAGGTCTTTCGTGTTACTTACGATGACAATGTTTGAATTATCAATTACATATTTCCCATCTGGAGTAGGTATCGCTTCCAAATTGAGCTGATTGTATACACCATCAGGTGAAAGGAATAAAGTTGAGTATTGGCCAATTTGATTTTGGATCGGCTCCCAGAATACTTTGTAGGAATATTGATCCGGAATCTTTCCGATAATGCAATTTCTGTAATACCTGAAAAACCGTGTTTCCATCCGATGTCCTTCAGGCAGCTCAACTGCTTTTGGTCGTGAATTGTCCGCCTTCACATACAGGGCTACATAAATGATGGAATCGGTAAACACGTGATCGAAATGGCGGAACCTCACCATCTCCATCGCTACATCATTTTTGTTAAGAGAATTTTGTACGTTTTCGTAAGTAATGCGCTTATTCTCAAAATCCTTTCCAAAGAGTTCTGATTTCTCGCTGAGTTGTTTTTCCAACTTCTCGACCTCATTACCGAGTGCTCCTGGATCGATTTCATTTTCAGCCAACTGTTGGGTACTCATAGACAACGCGTTGGTCAGCAGCTCTTTTTTACTTATCCATTCATTATAACTTGCTTTGAGCTCTTCATCCTGGCTATTGAGAATTCTTTCTTTCATTTTTATAGACGAACTCAGTAGTAATGCTTTAGTTAGCAATTGGTAATTATAAACCTTTCCACTCAGGTCGCGGAAGTCTTCAAGCTGTCCAAAGGCTAAGGTGTTATAAAATTCGAAATCTGGCTTAATTGTATTCCAATACTTTGCTTTCTCTCTTTCACTTAGTGCAGGAAAATATCGCTTTAAGAAATCCTCATAGTTATATAGAGCCTCCTCAATATTTCGCTTAGCTCTCTTGTAATCTTTTTCCATGTAGTACACTTTGGCCAGCTTGGAAATTACCTTTACATATTCCGGATGCGTCTTATTAAAGAAGTTGTCATAAATTTTCTTTGATTGATTATAAAAATCTTCTGCCTTATCGTAATTCTTAATTTGGTAATAAACATCTCCCGTTAAAGCATAAATGCTGGCTGCATTAATGTTATTTTTAGAGCCTGTCTTAGCTCGCCAAATTTGCTCGGCCTGAGTTAGAGAGTTGAATGCTTCTTCATAATTCTTCTGAGAAATATTGAGGATGGCAACGCTCTTGAGAATGTCTGCATATTGGGGATTTTCTTTCCCTAATTTGTTACCCATTATTTCCTTGGCTTCGGTCAGGAGTTTTTCAATCGCCTTTGGATCATCTCCCTTGTAAAATTTAATCAGCCCCAATTGGGATAATGATTTAGCCACCTCGATATGCTGTCTTCCGAACTGCTTTTCCTGGCTGTCTATGGCACGCTGAATATAATCCTGTGCTTTGGTGTAGTCGCCAATGGTATTGTAAATGCTGCTTAGTAGTTTTTGTGTAGGTGCTGTTTTGGTGGATTTTTCACCATAGACCTCTAGTGCTGCAGCATTAGCATGAACAGCTATTTTTTCCGCTGCAGTATAATCCCCTTTGGCAAGTGCGAGTTGACCTTGGTTGACGAGTGGCTCAATTAACCGCAGTGAATTGGATCCATACAGTTTTTCATATTCACTGATCAGGTCTTTCAATAGGTCTTCCGTCTTGGCATATTTGCCAAGCTGGATATATAATGTAGCTAGCTCTTTAGCGGTATTGGATTCATCTACTCCCGCTATATCTGATTTTGATATCATTTTAGCAGACTTGTCCAGGGCATCCTGGGCTTCATCGAACATCCCTTTGATTCCAAACAAATTGGCCTGAGTTTCAATGGCTCTAATCAAATACGCTTTCTTATCATCATCTCTATGAAAGGCATCCAGAATAGTTAATGACTTGTTGATGTTGTCCTCAGCTTTTTCATATTCACCCAGCTTTAGTTGCAGCTTGGAAATATTTGTGAGCTCAACTCCGTATTGGTAGTCTGTGTCACTGTATTTGGATCGGGCAACATCTGAAGCCTTGTCCAGCGCGGCTGTGGCTTCTTTATACTTGTCCGTTAATTCGTATAGTGTGGCTATATGATTTAAAATTTCCAGATTGTCCTGATGCCAGGCGCCAATCTCTTTTTCCACCACATTATCAAAACTTTCTTTATAGATGGCAGCGGCCTCCTTTAATTTGTTGGTGTTGCCCACATAAAAATTGGCGATATGAATTCTAGCCAGATGAGTTAAGGGAGCATCAGTGCCATATAGTTCCTTTTTAATTTCTAAGAGATTGCTCAGGTACTTCTCAGCATTGGCAAACTTTTTTTGTTCGATGGCTAGATCATAAAGAAATTCCAATACGCGAATAGTGGTTACATTATTTCTGGGAAGGCCCTCATTATTGGATAGCATATTCATGGCATCGTTTTCCAAATTGCGCGTTTTGTCTTTGCTTTTTTTGGAATCAAAATCAACGGCCTTAAGCCTTACCGCATAAATGGATCCTTTCCCAAAATTCCTGTTGATCATTTTTTCAAACTCCAGCTTGGTGTTTAGATAGCGCGCTGAGTTGTTGGTCCCCAACAATTGTTTTAAATACTCTTCGTATAATTCTACCCCGATGTAATGAGATGGTTTGTGTTTGACCTTGAGTGTGTTTAAGGTACGACTAAATTCTAAATCCCGAGGAAGACTATTTTCATTGCCGTTTATGATCAACATTTTGGCATGGTACAATTGATTCTTCACATAGGCGAGCGAGGTTGATCCAAGATTTTTGTCAATCCAAGTGCCCGCTCCTACGAAGGCTGAATCTGCACTAATCAGATTTCCTTTTTCACCGTAAATTTTGGCGAGCAGGGTGGCGTAGTGCGCGTACTCGTTAAATCTAACCTCAGACTCTTCTGCGCTCAGTTTGCGGCTTTTCAAGTTGCCATTATCGTCAATGTAAGTTATCTGGCGCAATGCTCTTCCAGCAAAATAGCCATCGTTCTTTTTCAAAATAGAAAGGGTCTCATTATAAAAGCCTTGTCCACCCAAAGCTTCTGCGTAAGCCAAATTCCATTTTGCCTGAGAAGTTTCATCAAAAAGTTCACCAGTGTCCATCAATTTTTTTGCTTGCTCCAGGTATTCTCTTGCTTGGCGGAACGAACCATTCATGTTGAATAATTCCGCCACATCCATAAGCATCAAGCCGTGCCTTTTGCTGTTTTCTGTATTGATAGTTATGCTGGAGCTAATGGCGTTCTTTATCGTGTTGTCAAAATCCAAAACCATACCATTAGCCAGCTTATACTTGGCTTGTAATAAATTATAAGTGGGAGTGTATTCATTTTCTTTTCCTAATTTTTTCGCGGCCTTCTTGTTGAACTTAGCCAGAAATTTATTGGCTTTTGGGTAGTCACCAACCACGTAGGAAGCCTCAGCTTTGCCAATCATTTTATCATATTTGCTTTGTGCAATGCCCAGTTGGGATGCGAGCATAAGAGAGATAAATAGAAAGCGTGACTTTGAAATCATGATGTGATTGATTTTAATTTCTGTTATAAAAAAGTTGGGATTTACTGACAACATAGAATTATTAATCCCCAACGAAACTTTTCCAAATTAAAGTTAGGCATTTCAGCTTAATTTTTGGACTAATTACAAACCGAAACCATAAAATTTCCGAACGATTTAGGATAGGTTCGGCTGTAATTGGGCGACTTTATTTCAGCAGCATTTTTTCTAAAATTGACTTTGCGGATTGAGTTACTGGTGTTCCTGGCCCAAATACTCCGGAAACTCCGGCTTGAAATAGAAAATCATAATCTTGTTGCGGAATTACGCCACCTGCCACAACAAGGATATCACCACGCCCTATTTTTTTTAGAGCTTTCACTAAATCTGGAATCAAGGTTTTGTGCCCACCAGCCAAGCTAGAAGCCCCGACTACATGCACATCATTTTCTACAGCTTGCTTAGCTACCTCATCGGGAGTTTGAAATAGGGGACCGATGTCAACGTCAAAGCCAAGATCAGCAAAACTGGTTGCGATTACTTTCGCACCCCTGTCGTGACCATCTTGCCCCATTTTGGCTACCAAAATCCTGGGCCTTCTTCCGTCTTGTTCCGCAAATCGATCGGAAAGTACTTTTACTTCTTCAAATTCCTTTTGTGATTTCATTTCGCTTGAATATACGCCAGAAATTGATTTGATCGTAGCCTTGTATCGGCCAAAAACCTTTTCCAGT
>DATCZR010000061.1:0-7372 GCA_036525835.1 Cyclobacteriaceae bacterium | reverse complement strand
GAAGGCATGTAAAATTGCGCATTAAAATCTACAAAATGTTCGGGGTCTGGATCTTTATAGATTGGAAATATTTTTTGAATGAGCTTATTTCCGCTTTTGATGATCCGGTGTTGCTCTGTCGTATTTTTGACCAGTTCTGCAATGCTTTCGTTTTGGTAAGATTCTTTAAAATTTTCGAATTCCCTTTCTTTAGCCTCTGTTTCAGTGGCCGCCCGAATCATGGACTGTTTTTTCTTGTCTGCCGTATTATACCTGTTAATATAATATTGGCTTAGTATTTTTAAGAAATTTTGCGTCTTTGTATAAATGCTTGAGTCATATTTATCGGGATACAGTAAGTCTATTTCTTTGAAATTATCCCTCCCCACAATAACTAGTTCATTGCCAATTTCATTTCGCAGGAGGGAAAGCCGGTTCGCAACTTCTTTTTGAATTTCCGCTTGCGGATTTTGATGCTGAAGATTAACAAAATCAAGCTGCGTTTCTAATTCCGGGATGTAATAGATCTTCTTATAATCAGACTCGGCCATGTTCTTGTCATACAAATAGAATTTCTTTTCGAATTGATTGTCCTTAAACTGAGCCACCATTGACGCCTCGAATGCCCACCGGGAAGCCATTAGATCTCCTACAAGGGGAACGGTTTCCGTATTGCCTATGATTGGATTGAGCTTATCAAATTTGACAACCACGCCACTTAGTATAAGTTGTGGGATGAGCAGTATTGGAATCAGAATGTAAATGGTGACAGCTGAATTGAAGGCAGAAGAAATATTTAGGCCCAATAGATTGGCAAAACAGGAAGTTGAAAAAAGTATAGCCCAATGTACCGGTAACATGTCCTTTATTTCAAGAATGTAATTACCAACGAGTACAAACAAAAATGTTTGAATGGCGGAGATGAAGAACAGAATGCCAATTTTGGAAACAATGTAGCTGCTTCGGCTCAAATGCAAAAATGCTTCTCGTTTTAAGATCTTCCGATCTCTGATTATTTCCTCCGCACTTACCGTAAGGCCCATAAATAGTGCAACAATTACACTCATGAAGAAATAGGCTGGCAAATTCAGGTTCTTGCTAAACAAATATTCTGACCTGAATGGATCATCTTCATTGAAATATCTTACAATGAAGGCCAGGATAAAGGCCAATAATGGGGCCTCGAGTAAATTGATCAACAGATATTGCTTGTTACTTAGCTTGGACAGCATATCCCGGAGAGAGAATAATTTTGTCTGCTTGAGCCAACCGGGAATATTCAAAGAACTATGAGGAACTTCTTTTGATGGCGCAACCTTCTGTATGGTTATTTTTTCCTTGAACTTCTTTTCCCACTGTTCAGGCGAAAATTTACGCTCGCTGGTGAAATTTCCAAATTCATTAATGACGCGGGTTTCAATGATGTTGAAAATTTGCTCTGGATTCACATTGCCACAGGAAATACATTCACCCTGCTCGCTATTGATAAGATTGATACTCCGTTTGAAATAAGTGACAGCATCAACTGGGTTGCCATAGTAGATCTGATAACCTCCGGTATCTAAGACCAGCAGTTTGTCGAACATTTTAAAAATGTCGGACGAAGGTTGATGGATTACTGCAAAAACCAGTTTTCCTTTTAGTGAAAGCTCTTTAAGTAAATCAATGATGTTTTCAGAATCTCTGGATGAGAGGCCCGAGGTTGGCTCATCGCAAAACAATACGGTGGGTTCACGTAGTAGTTCGAGCCCGATGTTTAATCTTTTTCTTTGACCTCCACTTATTGTTTTCCTTAGGGGTGATCCAACCGTTAGATCTTTGGTTTCAATTAAACCCAGGTCTTCAAGTGTTTGAGAAACAAGTTGATCAATTTCTTTCTCTGATAATTGATCAAAGCACAACTTGGCTGCAAAGTATAAATTTTGATAAACCGTCAGATCCTCGATTAGTAAATCATCCTGTGGCACAAAGCCGATTACACCTTCTATCTCTTTTGGGGAACGATGAATATCAACCCCATTGATTAGTACCTGTCCTTCTGAAGGTTCTTCTGTTCCGTTTAGTACATGGAGAAGGGTAGACTTACCCGCACCGCTGGCGCCCATGAGGGCAACCAGTTTACCCGATTCTTCATAGACGTTAACGGCCCGCAGACCCAGTTTTTCGTTTTTAAACTTGTATGAAATATTTTTCGCTTCGAAGCTCAATCTTTTTCCATCGCTCAACTGCTTGAATTGAGCTAACACATCACCATAATATATGGGCGTGATGGTCTTCCAACGTATGGTGCTGCCGGTAGCCAGTACATTGATGCTTCCTGACTTTTGCGGCGCTCCGTTTAAAAAGACGTCTGAAGAGCCCACGTATTCAAAAAAGTAGGTATCCGTATTTCTGACGTGCAGAATAGCAACAAAACCATTCAATTCGTCTCTTTGAATATGTTTGCAATCCCCATATTTATTTTTTGGGCTGTCAATGATGAGAATATCTTCATGATTGAGCTTATCTGGTGATTTGGCCAGTAGGAAATGTTTGATCAGTTCAATGTCGCTTTGATCTATATTAAGCGAGGCACCAATGGACTTGGCCAGATAGTCTTCTCGGGTGGAGATGCTTCCGTCTGAAAGAATCACACTCATGAGTTCTACCATGATGACCGTTTTTTGCTTTTGTGCAATTTCCTCATTAATGGAATCGCACATTTTTACAATGGCCTGCTGCTCCTCACTGGGTGTCATTTTTCCCGAATACTCGTCTGAATATTTATCAAACAACTTGAGTTTACTCTCTACTGCAGTTTCACTTAAGTGATCAGACAGAAAAGACTCTATATGATCACGCTCTTGCTTGGTAACGAGATCTTCCTTAGCGACAAGCGCAAATAATTTAATGATGGCCTTCAGGACAGGTTCACTCATAAAGGAAGTTTAGGTGTAAGATCAATAAAGATAATAAAGGATGGTACATGGAATGCAAAAAAAAAGGACTGACTTTTGGCCAATCCTTCTCAACGGTTAGTTGACTTGATTATCCGGTAATTGATTTTCTGATCTTCTCGACTGTTTTTGTGATATCTTCCAGGTGCTTATCTGTTAATATAAGATCAGCTCTGTTCTGGTCTATTTGTTCTTCAATGTTCAAAGCTCTGTAACTGGCCTTAAGGGTATTAAGATCAGCAACCATTACACCAACGGGTTCTGACTGATCAATCGTGCCAAGCATCTTTAAAAGTTCGTCAACTGACTTCTCCTGCTCTATAATAATGCGCATAAGTGGGGTAAGTATCAAATTACGTGTATCGTCGGGAAGAATGTTTTTAGGATAGCTTTTAATGAGCCCTGTTGAAATATAAAGTCCTTCAACAAAACTTCCGGTTAATACCAAGGCTGCTAGCCTCGAGCGGCTATCATCTTTCAAATATTCGTCTGTCTTCTGAATAGAACGGTTCAGTATGGTTGCCAATGAATCTTTGTCTCCAATATTGGTTTCAAATTGTTTCAATATGGCCACATCAAACGATCCGATTACTCCAAGATTGTCAGCCAAACGCTTACAAGTGTTCAAATAGTCAATGGCCTCCTGTGTTTTACCATATGAACTCAGATAACCGATATCAGCAGAATATACTCCTAGATTCAGGGCAGCTTTGTCACTCAGCGTGGCATACTGATCAGCTTTTTCATTGCTGTTGATTAGGCTTTGATTGAATTCTGCGCCTGTTGCCTCTAATAAATAGGGTATTTCAGATGGAGAAGGAATGTTGTAAACGATCTCCTCAATTTGATCTTTCAGTGACTCTTCCGCTTGCTTGAACTCTTCGGAATCGTTTCCTTCTTCTTTGGTGGATGTTCCGCAGGACCAAAGACCAAAGGTCAAAAGGGTAAGTAATATAAGGGCGTTTAGGCGAGTGAATTTCATCTTTAAAATTTGGTTTAAGAGTTCAATTTTAACACATTTTTCATTAACGGGAAACGGTATCGTGTAAAAGTTTGGCCTTTAAGGATTTACGGCAAATTGAGCAGTCAAAAGAGTGAAATAGAATATTAAGTGGGCCCTGCCCCATGCCATGAACAAAATAAAAGTAAACTTCTACTTGGATAAAGCCCGCTAAAATTCGCAGGGTTTTGCCCCTATTCGTATCCGCTCCAAGCACAATTCTAACAAACTTATTGTAAAAGCTACAGGATTGTCCTGTTCTCCATCAAACTGGAAGAAGCAATTACCAACGGACCCCCAATTATAGATGCAACTAACAGGCCTTCAGTATAATGTAGAAACCACGCCCACAGAACGAAGTCAGAGACACGCCTAAAGGTGATTTAGTTACCAATTGGATTGAATACCATGTCAACAATTCACCAGATAGTCCAGGATATTTACAGGCGCAAATATGCTTGAAGCGAACCTAACAGGAGAAAGCAAAAAGGGAATCCAAAAAACATTCAGCAAGAACCTTAGCCTTTCAGAATTGAACCAGACGAAAGTCGATAGTTTTTGCACCCACATGGTCAAGCAGAATTTGAGCACGCTTTGAACAAGCAAAACGCATAACGCATAAGGGATAAGATGAATAGCATTAATAAATCTGAGGTCTTTGAAGATAATGATCTAATCAAGGAATTGGATTCAAAAATATTAACACACCACAGTTCTACAAAGAAATAACAGTGAATAACCTAAAACCATTAAGCCAGGTGACAATAGGATAAACCGCAATGGCAAACCACCAAAGAGTTTACAGATCGAAAAGCTAATTGACCAGCACGTTGATATGGAAGCCGTTATTAATGTACTTAAAGAAAAGGCCTATAAGGTAAACCTTGATGCTTGCAAGCTGCTTATCGAGCATCGGTATGGCAGACCAAAACTAAGAGTCCATCAAACGATAGAATCTGAAAATAATTTACGCCTAACAAATCTTAGCCAACACAACTATTGAACAAGGATAAAATTTAGATACTTGAACAACCCAAGAAATAAATTTGACCCTAAGAACAAAGAGCCGATGTATGTCAGTCATCTTGAGTTCTTAACCAGGTCTAGAAATAATTTGATTGAGCAATTAATAAAATTAGGCGTTGAGCCATGCCATGAAAGAGAAAGCTGAACGGTATCTGAGTGCTTGGCAAGAACTTGACTCGGAGTTATACAAAGTAGGTCCGCACCTCTTAAAAATTGAGGATGTTCAGAAAATTGCAATGTTAACAGGGGCCAAATTGATTTTGATAGACTGGATGAACCCCGAGGAAGTGCAAAAGGAAATTGAAAGGCAACAAAACAAATAATGGAATGGAGCTAAAAGAGAGATCACTTGAAGAGCAACTTGTTTATTACACAGATTTTGGTGAATTTTTTCAAAAATGAAAACGGAAAATAATGGAAGAAACAGAAATGAATACTGCTGATCATCCATCATGATCTAAATCATTGGAGCGCAGCGATCTTTTACAGATATTAAATATCTATAGGTAAACCGCTGAATATGAGCAACTCATCTAATCAAAATGATTTAATCAAATGCTTATATTATGTCAAGAATCTCCTTATTTATTCTGTTCCCGGTTTTTTTTATTGCTGAGTTAAGGTCACAAAATTGTTCACAAAAACTGGAAGAAGCCAAAGGATCGTATTATATGGGGCAACTGCGGGAGGTTGAAACCATATTGTCCGGTTGTTTGGAAAATGGATTTACCAGGGCCGAAAAGATCGAAGCACTCAAGCTGTTAACAAATACCCACCTGTTGCTTACAAATGGTGAAGAGGCTGACAACTATATGCAGCAGTTATTACGTATCGATCCCAACCATGCGTCCAGGGAAGGTGACCTGCAGGAGTTCAAAAGCCTGATTAACAGCTATGATATAATTTCCAAATATACCATTGGAATTACGTCAGGTGTCCAGCGGCCGGACTACCTGATTATGCGGCATCAGAGCCTGGCAGGCTGGACAGAGGAACCAGCCGATTACAATGAGCATCCTGGATTCTTCATGGGGCTTACCGGGGATTATCGCCTGATATCAAATGTGTACCTGAATCTGGGTATACTTTATGACTGGAGAAGTTTCGAACAGGAAGAGTTCATCCTCAACTTTCAGCGGGTATATTCGGAGGAGACCCAGCATCGACTGAATATTCCGGTCCAGCTAAGATATATCCAGCCTTTAGGGAAGTGGAATCTCTTCGCCGGGGGCGGATATTCATTGCATTACCTGATGAAAGCCACTGCCGATTTCAGGCATGTACCTTCCACGCAGGATTTCAGGATTCCCTATACTGGACTGCCCTATATCAAGGAAAATGTGGAGATCACCGGCCAGCACAGGCGATTTACCCACAACTGGTTAGGGACGATAGGCATTCAGCGGAAAATAGCCAATATGATCCTTGAATTGAAGGGGTCATATGAAGTTGGTGTTAGTAACCTCATCGATCCGGACAAGCGCTACTTCAATCCTGACCTGTACGAGAAATATGGCTACGTCCCGGATGATGTACGGGTATTCAGCACATTTATCGGCCTGTCGGCCTATCGAAATTTTTCAGTACCCAAAAAGAAAAAATGATGAAAACGATAAGTAAAAAGCTTTCAATCACACTGTTGGGGATCCTGTTCATCTTCGGTTGTGACCATGAACTGCCAGATAAAAAGAATGATAACCTGACCCCGCGTGAAAAATTGATGGCCAGGGATTGGCAGTACAACCATGTCATTATGGGCGATAGCATCATTGATTCCCTCACGCCAAATGGTGAACCTCGTGTTGGGAAGGGTACCTACGAGGCAGCTTATTACAGGTACCTGAGGTATTCTGAGGAAGGCACCTACGAACTGAGGTGGGAGGTTCCACATAATTTCACCCTGGGTGACTATGAAAACTACCAGCCCAATTACGGAACCTGGGAGTTCAGTGACAATGAAGACACACTCATCCATAACAGGATTCAGACCTACGAGACAAAGTATATAATTCAAATGCTTACAGAAGACACACTAAAAAGAAAGCTGGTCGGGGATCGTATCTGTTATTACGCAGACAGACAGGACTGGATCACCGACACAATAACAGTCGATAATTGGATAGAAGTGTTTATCGCAAAAACATTAGAACCATGAAAACCTATCATAAACAATCACTAATTACCATAATTAATAAATCAGCAAAAATTGGATCACTTGTTTGCTCTATGTGTTTCTTTTTTTCCTGTGTTCAGGACCTGGAGGATCAGCCAGCAACCTTCATAAAGGTATTGGGAAAGGAAGCAGCACTGGTGGCCCGTGGGCAGGCCATTACCAAGCTGGATAACGGGCATTTACTCATTTACGGAAGCGGTTCGCGCTACATGTATGATGATGCCGAAGAGGTATTTTTTCCCTTCATCATAGAAATTG
>DATCZR010000060.1:0-3712 GCA_036525835.1 Cyclobacteriaceae bacterium | reverse complement strand
GGCAAGCTCATTAAAAAGAGGTCCTAGAAATAGGTTATTCTCATCCAATTAGGATGTTAGCTTTTTTTAGATGACCCATTTTACTAAGTTTAAAAGCAATTTAATAACTACCGAATAATGAAAAGTACTGTTAAGGCTATTATGATGGGGGTTGTATTTGCGATTTTCCTGATCAGTCAGGGTTGCAAAAAAGATCCTGGGCCTGGCGAAACCATCGAAGACATACAACTTGGTAAGCTTTCCAAAACGTGGAGTTTTTCATCCGTTCAATTGGACGGTGTGGATCAACCCGGATATGATAACTTTTCATTGACCATTTCTGGAACGGCCGGAAATACTTCATTCGGTTATAGTGTGAGCGGAAGCCCCACCCCTAACCCATGGCCGGCAAGTGGCACTTGGTCTTTTGGAGCAACTCCAGAGACACAAATTGTACGAGATCCTGACACAGCAGATCAATTAGATTTGACCTATTCAGTTTCAGCCACTCAACTTCAGATAGATTTCAACTTTAGCGGATCAGGTTACCCTGGTGGGAAAACCAACAACGTTAACGGCCAGTGGGTATTCGTACTGCAATAATTTTAGATTCAAATATTTTGAACGAAAGGCTCTTACCAGAGCCTTTTTATTTTAAGACAATCGTAGTAATCCCATCGCCACCCCGGTCGATGTGCTCATCAGCAAATGCAGCAACAGCTTTGTTCAACCTAAGACGGTCCCTTACCACTTTTCTCAGCACACCTTCACCTTTGCCATGAAGAATTCTGAGACTACCCTGACCAAGTAAAACAGCTTCATCCAAAAATCGATCCACCACCGGAATAATTACTTCCACCCGCATACCTCGCACATCAAGAGTAGGACTAAATGCCGATTGCTTTGAAAGCATGTCAATGCCATGAGATCTTACATGAGACTCTATCTTTGCTTCGCCAGTACTACTTTTTATCAACTTACCAATACCGATAGTTGAACGCATATCTCCAAATTGGACAACGGCGGTTTTATCCTTTAAGGAAATTACTCTGCCTACTACATCTTGTCCCACCAACCGCACATAATCACCTTCATCAAATTCTCCAGGCTTGAAAGTAGATTTTAACTGATCAGAAGGCCTCACTATTCTTTCCAATCCCTCCAAATTTTTTCTGACTTTTCGTGTTTCCTTTTGCTCAGCCCTATTCTCTTTAATATGTCGTATGGTTTTTTCGATTTCCTTATTGGTTTGCTTCAGCAAAAGAGATGCCTCCTCCTTAGCCTTATTTATAATTTCCTTCTTCCTGGATTCCAACTCTTCAATGAGCTGCTCATATTTATTCAACAGTTCTTTGTATCGTACTTCATTGGCCCTCACTTGTGCCTCTCTCTGAGTAAGTCCCAGTTTTTCTTCATTTACTTTTTTAATCAAATTCTCTAGGCCAGTTAGATCTTTACCAATTATTTGCTCCGCATTTTCAATGATATTTTTTGATAGCCCTGTCTTTTTAGCAATTTCTAAAGCAAAGGAACTTCCCGGTTTTCCAATTTCGAGCACAAAAAGTGGCTCCAATTTTTTACTGTCAAATTGCATAGAGGCGTTTCTAATTCCATCATGGCCGTCCGCATATAGCTTTAGATTGTAGTAGTGTGTGGTAGCTACGCCCCATACTTTCTTGGATATCAATGTTTTCAAAATTGATTCTGATATCCCACCGCCAAAATTAGGATCTGTGCCGGCACCCAACTCATCCATGAGCACCAGGGTGTACTCATTTGACTTTTCAACGAAATGGCGCATATTTCGAAGATGCGAACTGTAGGTACTTAAATCGTTTTCTATTGATTGTTGATCTCCAATATCTAAAAAAATATCCTGGAAAATTCCTACCACTGATCGCTCATGAAGGGGCACCAATAAACCACACTGAATCATGTATTGAATCAGACCCACGGTTTTTAGGCAAACTGATTTTCCGCCAGCATTGGGTCCCGATACCAATAAAAACCTTTCATTTTCGGTTAAGTCAATACTTAAAGGGATTACAGGACTCTTGCCCATATGACTAATAAACAAAAGAGGGTGCCTTGCTCCTATCCAATTTAAGTGTGGCCCCTCTACCAACTTAGGAAGTTCACCTTCAATTTCAATAGCTAATCTTGTCTTTGCCTGTATGAAGTCAAATTTGCCAAGCAATATGAAGGCCTGTTTCAGTTGCGGCAGTACCACCCTAAGCGTGCTTGTCAATTCCTTAAGCAACCTGATGATCTCTCTTCTCTCGTCCAGTTCCAGATTGCGCAATTCATTATTGGCTTCAATCACTTCTGTTGGTTCCATGTACACAGTTTGACCCGTAGCCGACTCGTCAAGAATTACTCCATTCACTTTCCGCTTGAACTCAGCCAAAACAGGAATTACAACTCTCCCCTCTCTGACGACAGGAGAACTTCCTTCCGGAACAAAGCCATTGCCAAATGCTTCTCTAAACATCTGATCCACCAATTTGCGCGCTCGATGGGTTTCATCCTTAAGTTTTATTCTAATACGCTTCAACTCAGGACTGGCATTGTCTTTTAATTTTCCAGCATCATCAATTTTTTGGTGAATGGATTCAACAATGCCTTTTTTCAGATCAACCAATTTAATCAATTCATAGAGGGAAGAATACTCTTCTTTATACTTAAACAGAAAAGCAATGCAATCAAATACAACCTGAAGGGATAAGGCAATCTCTCTCAATGTTTCTGATTCAATAAACCCGCCTTCTATGGCAATCACGGCGTAATGGTTGGAGGGATCATAATATCCAGCTAGAGGAAATGTCTCTGAGCGCTCCTTTATACTTTTGTATTCCCGTGATTCTGCCAGGGAGGTTTTTATTTCCTTGTAATCGCTGGAGAACCTAATATCATGTACTTCATTCTGCCCAAGAGTACCTAGGCAATAACCGGTCAGCATCCTTCTGATCTGATCAAATCCCAGTTTATGCTCAATATCGTCGGGATAAATCATGGGAACTTCGAATGAAAGGTTTCAAGGTTTTGGTAGCCGTTGCTCACGCAGATTAAGGGTATCAATAACGGCATCTAGAATTTTTTCAAGTTCATCCGGCTTTTGCAAATAATAAGCGTAATTAGCATGCAAAACAGAATCTGAAAAGCCTCGCTTTGCTATAAGGGCACTTTCATAGGGCTCAAATAGTTTTGAAGCTGAGTCTCTGGGAATGCCTTTGGCAGCAATTCTGGCCTCCGCCAGGTAGACATCTACCATCAAACTTACCATTTCATTCTGACTGAGAAGACCTTTTGGTTTTTCTTGGCTACCACATCCGAAAACAAGCAGCACAATGAGCACGAATATGAGCTTTAATGGTTCCAAGCTTACTTTATCACCTTTTGTCAAAATTACCGTTGTATACATCAAAAACGGCTCCAAAATACTCATAATTCAGCTATTTTTGAGCCGCAAAATAATTGTCAGTGAAAGACCTGGTTAAAAAGTTAAGAAAGTACGAGATCCAAATCCGCAAGGCAATCAACAGCCAGATGCAGGGCGACTTTCATTCGATCTTTAAAGGATCGGGTCTGGAATTTGATGATGTAAGACCATATCAGTATGGCGATGACATTAGGACTATCGATTGGAATGTGTCGGCCAAAGGGCATGGCACTTTTGTAAAAACTTTCAAAGAAGAAAAAGAACAGACTATCTATTTCATACTGGATGTAAGTG
>DATCZR010000059.1:0-2765 GCA_036525835.1 Cyclobacteriaceae bacterium | reverse complement strand
TCTTTTTTGATAACAGGATTACCTGAAGCAATTTCCCAAAGCGTTCGATCAATCGTAAATTCAGCACCAATGATAACCTTTTCAGCTTTGACAATGATTTCAGCCGGAAATTCTACAGGATTGGTTATACCTTTGATAGTGAGATCCCCTTTGACGCCTCCATCAATGACTTCGGTGATGTTCAAGGTCGCCGTTGGATGATTCACTATATCAAAATAACCTTCCTCTTGGAACTTAGCTTCCAAATCAGCTTTGGAATCCCCTTCTAAATCCGTGGTATTGATCGTGGTCATGTCTATTACAAAAGTTCCATTGGTGACTTTACTGTTAGCGACAACCACATTCCCTGATGTGATATCGATCAGCCCTTCATGCATGCCGCCTATCTTCTCAGCTTTCCATTTCAGATTTCCTGATTCATAATTAAACGCCCCATCAACGGGAGCTTCAATACCCTCATCGGTAGCTTCCACGGAAGGTTCTACGCCATCCTCCATATCACCACTTGGGACCAAATTTTCGACCGATTCTTTGGCCTTGGCGACAGACTCTCCTACACCATCGACCACTTCTCCAATTTTATCACCCGCCTTATCAAGAGCCTCTTTAGCATCATCAACGGCTTTTTTAGCTCCATCTACCATCTCTCCTCCAGTTTCCACAACACTTTCTTTGAGTTCACCGACTTCTTTCATCACATCTTTCGCTTCATTTTTTACCGCACAAGCGTTCAGAAGCATAGCGACCATACAAAGCACTAAAACATTGCGAAGGGATTTCATGATACTAAAATTAAGGGTTATCTTACGCCTTAAAATAAAGAAGACCGCAAAAAAGGCAAATTAAAAATGGAGCCACCTGAGGGATTCGAACCCTCGACCTACGCGTTACGAATGCGTTGCTCTACCAGCTGAGCTAAGGCGGCACAAAAGGCGCCAGAACATTAAATCGTTTTTTTTTATTTTTTCAAGCCGACAAAACATTCGTTAATTCTAAACCAATCATTGTCATCCTTCAGCCCCTGATCAAAGTCTTGGGCAGAGTTGCTTAATGAACTCCTTCTTTGTTGTCATCCTCGGGCTTGATCCGAGGATCCAGGCATTTAAGCATCAAGATCAAACCATCCTTCCGATAAATCTTCCCACAAAGGATTATCCTTTTCTATGAGATCCATTTTCCATTTTCGGTTCCATCGTTTCAATTGTTTTTCTCGAGTAATAGCCGCACTTATATCATCCGTTTCTTCAAAGTGCACCAATTTATCTATTTGGTACTTTCTCGTGAATCCTTTTACAGACTGCGTTTTGTGTTGATAAATTCTTCGCTCCAAATTACCGGTAACCCCAATGTAAAGGGTTCCATTTTTCCCGGAAGCTAAAATATAGACATAATAATATCGAGACATTTGAAACCTGGATCCTCTAGTCAAGCTAGAGGATGACAATACTTTATATTTTTTCAAGCACCCAATTTCATCAAAACTTCAGATTCAAAGGCAAATACCTCGAGGATTATCCACCCTCCATTATCATCCTTCAGTCCCTGATCAAAGTCTCGGGCAGAGTTGCTTAATTAAATCCTTCCTTGTTGTCATCCTCGGGCTTGACCCGAGGATCCAGAAAAAAATAATATTTTAGATCTTCCGTGAATATTTCCTAAAAGCAATAACAATTTGGTAAAGCAGGAGTCCAATAATGATTTTCCAAATATAAAATAAAAATACCGCGAAAGTTTCACCACAAATACTTGGATTATCTGAAAGGCCTCTCAGTTCTCTTATCAGGAAAAAATTTGCAGGATTCAATAATTCAAAATAGATCCTCAAGCTTTCAGCATCAAATGCTTGAGGTTGAAACCCAAATCCAAGAAGACAAAAAATAGATATCACAATAATAAAGTTCAAACCTAGAAGCCATAAAAGTGGTTTCAGCCAATTTTGTCCATGATTACTTATCGACCCAAACCAAAGGTTAACATTGTCACCAATACTTGAAACCAAGCCTTTATAAATTTACAATTCTTTCGCCTGAAATTTGAGAGCTTCCACTCTATCTCCCTGTTTTTCCATTGCATACTTTAATTGTCGATGAACATCCCTCTTCAATCGATCATTGCCAGACTCAATATCATATTTCCACTGCACCGCACTACAAAGAATATCCGATACATTCGTCCCCGTAATTTCTAATTTCGAGAGCTTATTAAAATCCAAATTAATAAAATGACAATTGCCAAGATTGGAATTCTTTATTTCAACCACCGCTTTATCAGCTTCAAAATATATGCTCTCAAACGTTAAATCGCTCTGATTTGAAAACTCATAAATATTTAATTCTTCCAAAAACAAATTACGAAAAACTAAATGCGAGCTTTGCAAACGACCTCGCAAATTTATCTTTTGAGATCTTCTCTTAGGAGGTGTTCCCCTTTGCCTTTGCTCTTGTGGGAAATCTTCAAATAATCCCTCTTTAAATTCTGAGTTTTGGATAACCGTTTCCATCTGTTCGCCTGGACGAAAAACTTTGAATTTATGGAATACACAATCCGAGATATCAAGATTCTTCATCTTATTAATGTCGCTTAATATAAAATCTTCCTCAAAGTTGCAATACTTAAACTCAAGATGCTCAAGATTAGTTCTTCTTATCTCGAATGATCCCTTGAAAAAACAGTTATGGAATTTTAAAATTTTAATTCCCTCAAAACCTGATGATTCAGAAAAATTTTCCTCAATTAAAAGGTTATGGAATTCTATTTTAGCGTTT
>DATCZR010000058.1:0-2351 GCA_036525835.1 Cyclobacteriaceae bacterium | reverse complement strand
AGCCTGTGGTTTGTTACTTTTGATCAAATATCTAAAAAATTGATCCAACCTCGATAACTCTATGAATATTCTTGTAATCGGAGAGCCGAATCATTTAGAGGAATGCAAAGAGAAATTTGGCGATAAAATTCATTATCAATTTGCCAAAGGGCATCAAGAGGGAGAGAAATACTTTCTAAGCAGCAACATAGTCTTCGATTTTATTATTGATGAAAATCCGGACCAGATGGAGGTGTACAGAGATCACCCTAAAGTCATGGCTTTCTTAAATACGACAAAAATCAGTCTGCTCGAATTGATATCATCTTTTACAAGCCCAATAGAGTGTACTTTGTTTGGGTTTAATGGGTTGCCTACTTTTCTCAATCGTGAAATACTGGAGGTTGCCATTTCCAGGGAAAAAGACTTACCTACATTGGAAAATATATGCCAGGAGCTTCAAACCAAATTTCTGGTAGTTGATGATCGCGTAGGCATGGTGACACCGCGCGTTATCTGTATGATTATTAATGAAGCCTACTTTACTTTTCAGGAGGGAACAGCATCTCGTGAAGATATTGATTTGGGCATGAAACTAGGTACCAATTATCGTTATGGCCCATTCGAATGGTGTCAACGAATTGGACTGCGTCATGTCTTTGAATTGTTGGAGGCAGTATACGAGGACACGAAAGATGGTCGGTATAAAATTTGCCCGCTATTGAAAAAGGAATACTTGAATTTATTTAGATAGATTACTTACTCCACAGTAACTGACTTAGCCAAATTCCTGGGCTGGTCAACGTTACATCCGCGCAGCACAGCCATATGGTAAGAAAGCAGTTGCAAAGGGATCACGGAAATTAATGGCATCAAAGGCTCTAAAGTAGGCGGAATTTCAATGACAAATTCCGACATGTTTTGGATAAGTTTGTCTCCCTCCGTCACTACTGAGATAATCTTTCCCTTGCGGGCTTTCACTTCCTGGATATTGGAAACAATCTTTCCGTAGGAGCTATCTTGAGTGGCAATAAATACAACAGGCATTTCTTCATCTATCAGCGCAATCGGTCCATGTTTCATCTCCGCTGCCGGATAGCCTTCTGCATGTATATAGGATATTTCCTTCAGTTTAAGCGCGCCCTCAAGTGCTACAGGAAAATTATAACCTCTTCCAAGATATAAAAAGTTGCTAGCGTCTTTAAAGGTTTGGGCAATTTTCAAAATTTGATCATTGTGCTCTAATACTTTTTCGATCTTACTGGGTATTTGTTCCATCTCAACCAACAGTTGGTGAAACTTAGCTTCTTTTATGCTGCCTTTTTTCTGAGCCACAATCAAGGCGATCATATATAGAACAGTCAACTGTGCGGTAAAAGCTTTCGTGCTGGCTACGCCAATTTCTGGGCCGGCATGTGTATAAGCTCCAGCATGTGTTGCCCTTGGAATAGATGAGCCTACTACGTTGCAAACCCCGAAGATGATAGCCCCTTTTGACTTCGCAAGTTCAATTGCAGCTAATGTATCTGCTGTCTCTCCCGACTGGGATATAGCTATCACCACGTCACCTTCATGGATTACCGGATTTCTATATCGAAATTCTGAGGCATACTCAACTTCAACGGGTATGCGACAGGTCTCCTCAAAGAAGTACTCAGCCACCAAACCGGCATGCCATGATGTGCCACACGCTATGATCACTACCCTGTTAGCATTTACCAGCGCATTCACATACTCTCTTAAGCCCCCGAGCACTAACCTTCCGGTGGGAGAATCAAGCCTGCCTCTCATGCAATCAAGAATGGAGCGAGGCTGTTCAAAAATTTCCTTGAGCATGAAGTGTTCATAACCACCTTTCTCGATTGCTTCCAATTCCATGTCCACCACTTGCACGTAGGGTGTCAGCGGGAGATTAGATGTATCTTTTACATTCAATGACCTGTCTTTAATGATGGCAACTTCCTGATCGTTGAGGTAGATCACTTCATTGGTATATTCTATGATTGGAGTTGCATCCGATGCCATAAAAAACTCTCCCTTGCCGACTCCAATTACCAGCGGACTGCCTTTGCGGGCCGCAATTAATAAGTCTGGCTCCTCTAATGACATCACTACGATGGCGTACGCGCCAATGACTTTAGTGAGTGCGAGTCTTACTGCCTCATCGAGCGAGCAGTCTTCATTTTCCTTGATATCCTCGATGAAATGGATGAATACTTCTGTGTCGGTGTCACTTTGAAAAGTATGGCCTTTGGAGATCAGATCCAGCTTTAATGCGTTGTAGTTTTCTATAATGCCATTATGGATAATGGCTAGTTTTTTTGTGGCTGAATAATGGGGGTGCGCATTGCCATCATTGGGTTCGCCATGTG
>DATCZR010000057.1:0-17706 GCA_036525835.1 Cyclobacteriaceae bacterium | reverse complement strand
ACAATCCCTTTTGTCTTGTGTAGCATTACTCGATCACTGCAATTTTACCCACATGCCGCTCCGCCCCATCCTCAGAAGTAGCAAACACAAGATACATACCGGTGCTCACCCTATTCCCATTTAACTGCCGTGCATTCCAGCTAGCGGTACCCCCATTGGCCCTAGTCTGCCAAACCATCCTGCCATTGATGTCTGTAATTTTTACGATAGCATCAGTGTATAGTCCGTTAATGGCAACTTGACCCGTAAAATCTGCAGTCACCGGGTTCGGAAATATTTTTACTTCTGAAAATTGAAATGAACTTTCAGTTGCGTCCGCTCTAAAAGACAAAAGTCCATTATCCGTAGCAAAGAATACCTCTCCATTTTTTGGACTGATACTGATGTCGATTATTTTGTCAGATAAAAGCGGACTGTTTTCTTCAGTAAAATTGTAAATCAGTTCTTCTCCTGCAGGATCAAACAACCAAACGCCATTATTTGTACCCAGCCATTTTCTATTTCCTCCATCAACTGCGATTGCTGTTACCGATTCGTCTCGCAATAAAAACTGGTTTTCATAAATAGGCCTGGCAGAATCTACGCTGGCACCAAAAAAATTGGTAGCGATCGGATAGAAAACGACCCCAGCATCTGTCCCTAGCCAAATTTTTCCATCCCGGTCAGTCGCGATTGACCGGATCGCATTTGCCGGTAACCCACCTTTTCCCGCCTGTGTAGTCAAGTAGACACTTGAGTTTGCAGCTTTATCAAAAACAATTACACCTCCACCCTTAGTCGGGTCTATTATCATCCAGACTCTTTGCGATTCGTCAATTAATAATTCAGTAGGAAAGCTCGCCTGTGGCTGCGTAAGGGAAAATGATTGCCATGACAAATCAGTAGATAATAAATGTAACGACATCAGTGCCCCGTAGTTAGCCACCCACAAACCATCTGCACTGCCTTCAATTGAAGTGATGGGTATATATGGATCAGTTGGGTTAATCTTGGTAATCGGACTATTCAAGTCATTATAAGTCGTAGTACCCTCACCATCAACCCTCTCAATTCCACTTCCAAAAGAAGAGATAAAGAGAACGTCTCCCCTTGTTTCTATATCCGTTATGTCGCTGCTAGTGGTGGTTGTCAGCTCCTTCCAATGACCCGAAATGAATTGATCAAGGTATGGTTTTCTATTTAAAGGTTGAGCAGAGCTTGAAAATCCTCCATGTATTGCAGCCGTTACATCTTGCGCATAATTTATTCGCCATCCTGAATTGGATGATGGACCATTTGGCTTATAGTTTGTGATTGTTGATCCATTTATTTTGACCAAACCCCTCTCTCCATCGGCAACCCATATTCCGCTTGTCTCTTCAATGGCTGCATCCGGATTTTTTATTTCACCAGCAGCCACTTCCATCAATGCAAGGCCATTATAAAGCCAAATCTTATCGGTGGTCGTTATAATCAGATTTGACATTGACGATGATAAGTATCGGAAAGTCTCGTTTTGCAAATAATTTTGAAGCTCCCAATTCCCATTTGCCAATCGAAAGATACCGTTTGTATTGATTCCCGCATGAACTAAATTGGAAAAAACTCCAATCACAGCCACATTATCATTTAATACCCCCTGATCATACCGCTTCCAACTTCTAAAATCCAATAAATTGCTGGTACCAACCAAAGATCCTGCAATTACACCTTGCTCAGTAGCCAGAAAAATCGAATCCGTCAATACGGTTGACTGATTGATTTTTAAAACTTCTCCTGTTTCGCTTAAATCCCTATAGGTTTCCTTCACTTCTCTTTTGTCAAGGTCAAAAACGACTATACCAAAATCAGTTGATAAATAGGCATGCTCACCGGAGATGGAAATATGATTAATCCGTTTTGAACCTGAAATAGCTGATGAAACCAATATGTTATTAACACTGGACAATTGATTATCTATTAATAAACTGATTAGTCCGTTTTGATAACCGATTAACAACATATCTCGCTGTTGATCATAGCCGAGTGCAGTAATTACTGAACTGTTAAGTCCATCCACTTTGGAAAGGGTGGTAATAGACTGATCCACTTTATCATAAATCATGATCCCACTATTGCTGGCTGCGAATATCCGATTGTTGGCTACCTCCAAATTATTCACATCATTATAGGAAAGGTGCACGCGCCAGGTACCTAATGGGATATTTTCTTGAGTCTGTCCTTCAAAAAAGTTTACGGCAAGAAATAAGATTAGAATAGAATGCTTCACCCTCATGGTCGGCTCATTTCTTCTTACCTAAATTCATTTCCTCAACAAAGGAAGATCGGCTGCGAGCCTCATATGTATCTTCACTGCCCAACTTCACTTTGCCTGCATCGGTGGTAAGTCTGAAGGAAAAAGAGGCCAGATCCCCAGTCTTGGCACAAATGGCGTGAAGTTTGGTCACATATTCTGCAACAGCCATCAAATTAGGCATTGGTCCGAATGGCTTGCCTTCAAAATCCATGTCTAACCCGGCTACAATTACTCGTTTCCCCTCATTGGCCAATTGGTTGCAAGCCGCTACAATATCCTCATCAAAAAACTGAGCTTCATCAATTGCTATCACTTCAAAATCTTTGGCCAAATCAAGGATATCGCCAGGGCTCGTCATCGCAATTGAATCAATAGTCTTTTCATTATGAGAGACCACATGAGTAGGGTGATATCTTTGATCGATATGAGGCTTAACTATTTTTACTTTCTGCCGTGCAATCAGCGCCCTGTTAATCCTGCGTATGAGTTCTTCTGTTTTCCCGGAGAACATGCATCCGGTAATGACTTCAATCCATCCCGATTTCAACTTTCCACCTTGGGTACCAAATCCTCGCTCAACAAACATGCTTGCAATTTAGGCTTTTGTCTTCATACCCATTTTAACCAGACTAATCCGAATATTCCACATGGGGTAACTTTGACGATTCCGGCACCTTGATGGAGATATTACCCAATAGCTTTGCCTGGCAGGCTAGTCTTTCATCTGAGCCCAGCTCTTTGGTATTTCTGTACTTAACTTCCGAAGGCGTCAATGCTGTCAATCGATCTTTGCCACTGATCACCACCATTTTGCAGGTAGTGCATCTTCCTTTCGCACCACAGGCATGCATCCAATCAATAAAATGGTCCTGTAAGTGAGACAATACTGATTTTGCGTCATTGTTGACCCCCAGTTCTTTTTTGCGCAGATTTTCTATTACTATCTTTACCATGTCGGCAACGTATTTACAATGCCAGCGTTACAATAAAGCTATTTATGGCGAATCCTTAAAAGAGATGGACGAAAAAATCAATATACAGGCGGTAGAAGAGTATAGTGCTGCATTTTCTTCCAAAGTGGTAGATGCTCATTTTAAAAATCATGAGAAAATCTCTGGGGCCGAAATTCTCAAATTGTGCGAACCCAAACAGATCAATCTATTTGTCGTAAGGGAGTTGTTAAAAGCCTGGAAGCAGGAAACAACCAAGTATAAAAGTCCCTATTTCGATTACGAAAACAAGGAAGTGAAAGATACCTTGTTGCAATTCCAGAATTCACTTTCTAATCATATTTCCATTGCCAGAGATCACTTCACCCCATTACTAAAAAAGGCAGTCAGCCTTACTGTATTTCTGATACTGGATCCATATGATTTTTATTCAGACACCCTGGATAAGCATGGTAACGGCACTATAAAAGTAAGTGACCTGAAAAATGAAATTAGGTACATCAAAATCAACCAACGCCCGCTTGAAAGTCTGATTCAAAAACTTGAAGAAAAGAAGATAGAAAACGTCACAGGAAATGAAGCATTCGCCCTACTGGATCATATTTTGGAAGAAGTGAATTTTAGTCCTGAAGATGTGGATCAATATGTCAATCAATTGAGTGCATCCGTACCATTGAATATAGAAAGGCTCTATGGCAAAAGAGATGTCGCAGCTAAACCATTAGTTGCAGAAAATAAACCAAGGGCTATTTTAAATGAACAGGTAAAAACTGAGGTTGCAGCCACGGTCAGTGATGACTTTCAGCGAATTCCAGATATCAAGAATCGCCTGACCATTAATCAAAAGTTTATGTTCACCAAAATGCTTTTCAATGGTGACTTCAATTTATTTAACAGTGCTATCGATAAAATTGATTCAATGCAGTCTTTAGATCAAGCTACCAGTTATTTGGACGCACATTACTCTAACTGGGACAGAGGCACGGAAGAATACGAAGAGTTTATTGAATTGATTCAAAATAGATTCAGCTAATTCCTTATAATCGCTGTAGCACCTGACCCCGGTGTGCATCTAATTTGATAAGGACAAATAGCAAAATAGTAAATCCCCATAAGGCTGACCCGCCATAGCTGAAGAAGGGAAGAGGAATACCTATAACCGGAAACAAGCCGATGGTCATCCCGACATTAATGGCGAAGTGGAAAAAGAAAATACTTACCACCCCATAGCCATAGGCTCTTGCAAATCTTGATTTTTGGCGTTCTGCAATAAATACTACCCTTAGCAACAAAGCCATAAACAAGGCCACTACCACAAAGCTCCCAATCCAACCCCATTCCTCCCCGATGGTACAAAAGATAAAATCCGTGCTTTGCTCCGGTACAAAATCAAATTTTGTTTGCGTCCCCTTCAGGAATCCCTTCCCAAAAAAACCACCACTTCCTATAGCTATCTTAGATTGGGTTACATTCCAGCCGTAGCCCAACGGATCTGCGTCCGGATTAATCAACGCTTTTATCCTATTTTGTTGGTGAGGTTTTAACACATCTGTGATCACATAGTCGACACTTTCGATGACCCCCATAATGATCACCGCCCCCACCACCAGTACGGATATGCGCTTCAGCTTCTTTTTCCCAAAGGCTATTAACAAAGCGAGTACCACCAATATGCCTCCGTGGAGAAATAGTTGATTGGGAATCAAAAGTGTGAGAATAAAAATTACAGCCGCACATATTCCTATGATCATTAAAAAGGGAGACATTCCTTCTCTGAAGAAAACCAGAATAAAAGAAGTAAAAACCAAGGCTGTGCCTGTATCTTTTTGCAGCAGGATAAGAACCATTGGAATTCCGATCATTCCAAAAAGGGTAATCTGATTTCTTAAGTTATCCATCTTAAAACCAACCGATCCAATCATTTTAGCAACAGTTAGTGCCGTAATAAACTTGGCAAACTCGGAGGGCTGAACACCAAACGAACCAATGCCTATCCAAGCCTTGTTGCCCCCAACTTCTTTTCCAAAAAAGGGTACCAATAACAAAAGGAAGAAAATGATGCCAAAAGCCAAATAGGCGAACGTCTCATAGAATCGCATGTCTATGATGATGATTCCCATAATAATGACAATGGAAGCAGCTATGAATATCAATTGTCTTCCAGAGTTCAACGACAGATCCCACATGGATTGGGTTACCGTTTCATCATATACGGCTGCATAAATATTGAACCACCCCAGTATGACGAGAGCCATATAGATGAAAATAGTTGGCCAATCAAGATTGCCTGATATGTCACTTCCCCTTCTCAATGTAAAAATTGCCCATTAAGTACATACTGTTCAATGTATGGTCTCTTGGTTTCGCCAATTAAATATTTTTCAATCATTAAGCTTGCAATAGAAGCTGCTGCCCTTGCACCCTGACCCGCATCTTCTACATAAACAGAAACTGCAATTTTGGGATTTTCACGTGGAGCAAAAGCAATAAAAACGGAATGATCTGGTAAGGGGTCATTTTGTACTGTTCCTGTTTTTCCACATACCACAATGTCCTGCAATTTGGCACGATACTGTCCTGTTCCAGACTCTACTACCTTTCCCATAGCCTCCACGGCTATTTCAAAGTAGGTCGGATCAATGGTGGTAAACTGTTTCTCTTTGTACTGAGGTAATCCATCTTCATTGCCAATTGATTTAATCAAATGAGGTCGATAATAATAACCGCGATTAGCTATGATGGCAGCAAAATTGGCCATCTGAATAGGAACCACCAGATTTTCCCCTTCACCAATTGCCAAGGAATATATATTCGAAAATTTCCAAGGCCTGTTATTATATGCCCTATCATAATAAGTAGAATTGGGAATCAACCCGCTTTTTTCATTAGGTAAGTCTATGCCGAGGTTTCCACCGAATCCAAAACTCCGCATATGTTTATTCCATTCATCAAGTCCAAATCTGGTATCTTCATAGGGATCATTTGATACTCCCTGGTTCAGCATCCTCCTCAATACACCATGAAAGTATGGGTTACATGAGTTGGTAATCGCTCCTACCAAGTCTTCATTAGAATGATTTCCATGGCAGCCAATGATAGTTCTGTCACACCGAATTCTTGTTTCTGGTGTGATCACGCCTTCCTGAAGTGCGGTCATGGCTTGTGCAATCTTAAAGATTGATCCCGGTCTGTATTGCGCCATTAACGGCCTGGTGAATAGTGGCTTATTGGTATCATTACTAATCAATACAAAATTTGAGCTGTAGTTTCTTCCGGTCAATTTGTTGGGATCATAAGATGGGCCCGAAACTAAGGTCAGGATTTCTCCAGTTGTCGGTTCTATAGCTACTATACTACCAGATTTACCTTTCAATAAATACTCTCCGTATTGTTGAAGGTCAATATCGATACTGCTTACCAGATCCTTTCCCGGAACTGAAAGCGTATCATACGCGCCATTCTTAAAAGAGCCTTTCTCAATGCCTCTGACATTTCTTAATTTGAACTTAACCCCGCGCTTGCCACGTAGTTGCTCTTCATAAAAAGCCTCTACCCCACTCTGGCCTATGTAATCACCTTGACGATAAATACCTGTCTCATCTTTTGTTAACTGATCTTTAGATATTTCACTTACATAGCCAAGGGCATTAGCCAACGCTGAAGTGGTGTAGGAACGGGTAGTTCTCGCTTGTATGTAAAGTCCGGGGAATTCATCTAAATGATCCTGAATTTTTGCAAACTCAGGATTTGAAAGCCGATCAATAAATAGGGTTGGCTTATAAGGAGAATATTCTTTGCGTGCGCGCATCTCCTTAAACTTCTTTCTCAATTCCTCTCTTGACATGTCAAATACCTGGCAGAACTTGGCTGAATCAAAATCCTTAATGTCCTTTCTTATTACTATGATGTCAAACTCTGGCGTGTTGTACACAATCAGTTTCCCATTGCGATCGTAAATCAGCCCTCTGAACGGATATTCGACTTCGCGCAAGATCGCGTTGCTGTCTGCAAGCTCGGCATAGCGATTGTCCAATACCTGAATCGAAAAGAGCTTAACTATAAAGACGAGCCCCGTAAGGATAAAAATAATCTGTAGTATTTCTTTCCGCCCTTCATTCATATTCTTCGTTGCCCTGACTGCAGATACTGCAGCAGCAGCAGGATGAGAAACGTAAAGATAGTGCTAAAAAAAACTTTAGAAAAAGTGTAAGACAGTAAACCAAATCCACCTGCTTCAATAAAGAAAAGTGTGAAGTGATGAATAAAAATAATGGGCAGTGTATACACGATAAACCATTGTACACCGTTGGCCGCCAAGGTTGGGTCTTCGCCAGAATCGTAGCCACCCTGCGGGGTAATGCGGGAGAGCCATATATTCCTTAAAAAGCCTATCAAGACCAATGCTGAGGCGTGTATGCCTAGACTATCGTAAAAAATATCAACCAGAAAGCCTAGTATAAAACCCAAAACCATGAGGAGAAGCGTATTGGTTTCAATAGGAAGGAATAAAATGAATGCGATATAAATGAAGCAAAACGCGGTGTTGAAGAGCACCAAATGCTTCATCAAAACGACCTGAACGATCAAGTAGATAAAGAAGGATAAAAAATGCAAAATGCCCGATCTGCTCATTTCGGTACTCCAATCGTTAGACTTTCCAATGAATCAATCTCGTTCAATAGATTACTTTTAACCACCTCAACAAAAGCTAACCGGATAAAATCTTGAGCCAGTCTAACCTGGATATCGTAAAACTGCGCTTCTGGCCCCAGACTTACTTCTTCAATGGTTCCCAACAAAATACCCGAAGGAAATACTGCATTGAATCCGGAAGTTACTACTGTATCGCCTACTGCCGGGTTTGCATGACGCGGTATAAAATTGAGCTGACTAAAAAGCGGATCTTTACCGTCCCAGTTTAATGATCCAAAATGATTTGTCCTTTTGATCACACTGGAAGTGAATTCATCTGTGTTCAATAACGAAATCAAAACAGCATAATGATCTGAAACTGATTTCACCTTTCCGATGGCACCAGAAGAACTGATCACGGCCATACCTGGTTCAATGCCATCAAGCGCTCCCTTATCTATCGTTATGAAATTTTTGAAACGCTCCACTGAATTGTTGATCACCTTTGCGCTCATAAACTCAAATCGATTGATGATTCCTGGATCTTTGTTTTCCCTCACTTCCAGGTTGTACAAGCTTTGATTGCGCTGCTCCAACTTTGTTCGCAGTTCAGCGTTTTCTTCAGCCAACTCCGCATTAATGCTTCTCAATGCAAAATATTCCTTAATGCCATGTGTGGTGCTGATGATGTTGGCGGCAATCCGATTCGAGGAATTGAAAAACTTTGTGCTTTGATATTGGTTGTTTTCTACGATCAGCCATGCAGCAAATAACTCCAATGCCAAAAAAGTGAAGAAAGCCCTATACTGATAAAAAAAGTAAAAGAGCCGTTCCATAAAATCAAGTCATCAATACTGATTTGAAATGTTGCAGGTTTTTTAGTGCCTGCCCTGTGCCTCTCACTACTGCGCGCAATGGATCGTCAGCAACGTGAATCGGCAATTTTGTTTTCAATGCCAGGCGTTTGTCTAGGCCGCGCAGCAGGGCGCCACCACCTGTCAGATAAATTCCTCTTTCGTAAATATCGGCTGAAAGCTCTGGAGGAGAAATTTCCAATGCTTTCAATACTGCCTCTTCCAACTTGGAAATAGACTTATCCAACGCAAAGGCCACTTCAGAATATGAAATCTTAATTGTCTTGGGAATTCCAGTCATCAGGTCACGACCCCTGATTTCATAATCATCTGGTCCATCATCCAATTCCGTAAGGGCAGAGCCTACTTCAATCTTCACCCGCTCAGCAGATCTTTCTCCAATTAGCAGATTATGTTGTCTGCGCATGTAGTCAAGAATGTCGCGGTTGAAAGTATCACCTGCAATTCGAATGGATTGATCACACACAATTCCAGACAGGGCGATTACGGCAATGTCAGTTGTACCTCCTCCAATATCTACAATCATATTGCCGACAGGCTGTTCGATGTCTATTCCTATTCCGATAGCGGCCGCAATAGGCTCATGAATCATGTAAACCTCTTTGGCGTTGGCATGTTCTGCCGAATCCCGAACAGCACGCTTTTCAACTTCAGTGATACCAGATGGAATACAAATAACCATTCTCAAAGAAGGTGGAAATAGTCTTTTTCCTGTATCAATCAATTTGATCATGCCGCGAATCATCATCTCTGCAGCATGGAAATCCGCAATTACACCTTCTTTTAGTGGTCTTATCGTTTTGATGTTGTCATGCGTCTTTTCATGCATTTGCATGGCTTCTCTACCTATCGCCAACACCTTATTGGTTGCCTTATCGATGGCAATAATCGATGGTTCATCTACCACTATCTTGTCCTTATGGATAATAAGCGTATTTGCCGTGCCAAGATCTATGGCTATGTCACTGGTGAAGAAGTCAAAAAGTCCCATCGTATTACAACAATAATTATTCTAAAGAGCCGAAATTAAGCAAATATAACTGTGATTTTAATGTATAGCAGATCGAAAACTTACAAGGCAAATATCTTAGTGTTTAAAGTGTCTAAAGCCTGTGGTGACCATGGCCATATCGTGGGCATCACAAAAGTTTATCGAATCCTGATCTTTGATTGAACCTCCAGGCTGAATCACTGCCTTGATTCCTTCACCGTGAGCTATCTCCACACAATCTGGAAATGGGAAAAATGCATCTGAAGCCATAACCGCACCCTTCAATTCAAATCCAAAACTTTTTGCTTTCTCGATAGCCTGCCTTAGTGCATCTACTCTGGAAGTTTGTCCTACTCCACTAGCCAGCATTTGTCCATCCACGGCCAATACGATGGTATTAGATTTAGTGTGCTTGGCAATTTTGCTGGCAAACAGCATGGCTTTTATTTCATCCTCGGTAGGTTTTTTCTTCGTTACCAAATTCAAATTAGAATCACTATCGGTATTGTTATCAAAGTCCTGAGCAATTACTCCATTGAGCAGACTCTTGAATTGCTTGCTTGCCTTCAGTGCTCGTTTTTGTTTCAAAATATTTCTGTTCTTTTTAGACTTCAGCAATTCAAGCGCCTCCGCAGAATAATCCGGAGCGATAAGAATCTCAAAGAACAGTTTATTGATCTCTTCAGCAGCAGATAAATCCAATGGTTTATTAGTACAAAGTATACCGCCAAATGCCGAAATGGTATCAGCTTGAAATGCCTTCACGTAAGCGTCTTTTACCGAACTTCCAGTCGCCACACCGCAGGCATTGGTATGTTTAATAATGATGAAGGCAGTTTCCTTGTCAAACTCATTCAGCAGATGAAGAGCCGCATCAATATCCACCAGGTTATTATATGAAAGCTCTTTCCCGTTGAGTTTTTCAAACAATGCATCCAGATCGCCATAGTAAACTGCTTTCTGATGAGGATTCTCTCCATAACGCAATGCTTTACCATCAGGCACACTCGATTTAAAGCTCTCAATCTCCTCCTCGCTATTAAAATAATTGAATATGGCCGAATCGTAATGAGAGGTGACATCAAACGACATCGCAGCAAATCGCTTTCTATCGGCAAGGGTTGTTTCACATTGATTAGACCTCAACAATTCCAATGTTTCATTGTATTGTTCTCGAGAGGAAACAATCAGCACATCTTTAAAATTTTTGGCTGCCGCCCGTATCAAAGAGATACCTCCAATATCAATTTTTTCAATGATCTCTCTTTCTGAGCCTCCTTTGGCAACCGTTTCTTCAAATGGATAAAGGTCCACGATCACCAGATCAATGGGTGGAATTTTATATTCGGCAGATTGAGCTAAATCTTCTTTGTTGTCCCTTCTGTACAAAATGCCACCAAATACTACGGGGTGTAGTGTCTTCACCCTTCCACCAAAAATGGAAGGATATCCAGTAAGCTCTTCCACTGCAGTGACTTTATAACCCAGTTTTTCAATAAATTCTTGTGTGCCACCAGTTGATATAAATTCGACACCCTGAGCAGCAAGTGTCTTTATAATTGGCTCTAAATTATCCTTGTAATATACTGAGATAAGCGCCCTTGAAATCTTCTTAGATACCATTAAAACTAGGTGTTTAGGGATTTTTAAGAAGCTGCAAAAGTAGGGCTATTTTAAAGATAGCGAAACGCTAATCCTCAAAAATTGAGGATTTTATGTTGTCCGCAAACGAGTTTAGTAATCGGCCTCTGGGATGGGCTCCACCTCCACTGAAAAATCATCAGCGTCCATGAAGGCTGGGAACTTATCACGATAAGACTGCAACGAATTCCCACTTATCTCTACCGTCTTTACCGCTTCCATTCCTTCTACACTGAAAACAGCCTCTCCTTTTGGATTCACAATGGTGGAAAGTCCATTGTATTCAATCCCTTTTCCGTCCATACCGACTCGATTGACGCCAACTACGTAGGATAAATTTTCTATGGCACGTGCCTTAAGTAAAGTTTTCCAGGCACTTACTCTTACTTTGGGCCAATTGGCTATGTAAACAGCTAAATCATAGGTGGGCTTGCGCAAAGTAGCATTCCATTTATTGCGACTCCAAACCGGAAACCTAAGATCATAACAAACCAAGGGGCAAATTCTCCATCCCTTCCAATGTCCGATCAATAAGCTTTCACCGGGTGTATACACCTGATGCTCTTCGGCCATTCTAAACAAGTGGCGTTTGTCGTAAGTTTTGAAGTTTGCTCCCGGCTCCATCCAAAGCAGCCTGTTGTAATATTTGTCATGCACCAGGGCGATAAAGCTTCCCAGGATCAAGGCACCAGTCTGGTCGGCCATCTGCTTCATCCACTTGAATGTGCGCATGTTCATCTGCTCTGCCAGTCTGGGCGCATCCATGGAAAACCCAGTAGTGAACATTTCAGGAAGTACGATCACATCTGTTGGTTCCCCTATTTGCCATATTTTCTCTTCAAACATGGCCAAATTGGCACCGATATCTTCCCAATGTAAATCTGACTGTATTACTGTGATCTTGAGGTCCTGCATTGCGCTCGATTAATTCTACTGCAAAGAAAAGCGAATCACCCTTAAATAGAGAACTACCCTAAAACAATTTCTAAATTATAATTGGTTCAATATTTCTCCAGCTTTCTTCAGCGTTTCCTCTCCCTTGGCAAAGCAAAAACGCAACAAAAGGTTGTCCGTTTTATCCTTATAAAATACTGAAATCGGAATAGCTGCCAACTTGTATTGCTTGGTGAGCCACTCAGCCATTTCAATGTCACCTTTTTGGGATATTGCCTGGTAAGACAACAATTGAAAGTACGATCCATGACAGGCCATAGGCTCAAAAGAAGAGCCTTTAATCTGATCCAGAAAAAAATCTCTCTTAATTTGATAAAATGCAGAGAGCCGGGTATAGTGAGATGAGTCTTTCATGTACTCTGCCAGCGCCATCTGTACCGGAGTATTCACGCTGAATGTAATAAACTGGTGCGCTTTTCTGATTTCGTTTGTGATCTCTTTGGGTGCTACCGCATAGCCCACTTTCCATCCCGTTGCGTGAAATGTTTTACCAAATGAAAAGATGGCAATGCTTCTGGAAGCTAAATTCGGAAAACGCAAAACACTTTGATGTGTCAAGCCATCGAAAATGATTCTCTCATAAACCTCATCACTAAGCACTAAAATATCGTGTTCATTGACAATGGTCTCCAAAACCTTCAAATCACTTTCGGTCAATACCGCTCCGCTTGGGTTCTGCGGAGTATTGATCATGATCATTTTGGTACGAGAAGTTATTTTGCCTTTTACCTCCTCCCAGTCGATAGAAAATTGGGGAGGGTTTAAATTGATATGTATCGGAATGCCGCCATTGAGTCTGATGGCTGGATCGTAGCAATCATAGGAAGGATCAAATAAAATGACCTCATCGCCCTGGCTAACCAGTCCTGCGATGGAAGCAAATATAGCCTCGGTTCCGCCTGCTGTCACCGTTATTTCAGATTCAGGATCAACTTGATGCTGATAGGTCTGATCAATTACGTTGGCAATTGTTTCTCTCAATGCGGGCACACCTGGCATAGGCGCATACTGATTATGACCCGCCTTCATCTGTTGATGAATCAATTCGATCAGCTTTTCTGATACTTTAAAATCCGGAAAACCCTGAGATAAATTGATGGCATTATTTTCAGTTGCCATTTTTGACATTATCGAAAATATCGATGTGCCCAAATCAGGGAGTCTGGATTTGATCTTCATGTTACTTGCGCAGGGGCGCAATGATGCGGTACTCGGTATCTACATCTCCCTTGCTGATATCATTGAGTTTACTCTTGAGTAGCCTCTTCTTTAAAGGACTGAGGTAATCAATAAAAAGTACGCCTTCAATATGGTCATATTCATGCTGAATGATTCGGGCCTTCATTCCATCATATTCTTCATCTTGCGCTTCCCAGTTCTCATCGAAATACTTGATTCGAATGGAGGTGGGTCGCCCCACTTTTTCCCTGATGTTAGGAATGCTCAGGCAGCCTTCCTCCATATCTTCGTGATCTTCATCCTCTTCTACAATTTCAGCATTGATAAATACCTTCTTGAAATCGGCCATTTCTGGCTCATCCTCAAGCACAGAACCGTCTACAATGAACATGCGGATATCTTTTCCAATTTGAGGGGCAGCCAGCCCAATCCCTGAGGCAGCATGCATCGTCTCAAACATGTCTTCGGAAAGCTGTTTTACATCCTCGGATCCTTTCTCAATGTCTTTGGCCCGCTTGCGCAGCACCGGATCACCATACATTACAATAGGATAAACCATTCTTGAATATTAAGCCTGCAAATTTAATGATTTTAGATTGCTTGAAAGACAGGAATGAAAATTACCTTCTTGATTCGAGGTAGGATTGCAATATTAAAGTTGCGCTTATTTTATCCACGTTGCCCTTCACCCTCCGATCCTTCTTTTTCATGCCGCCATCAATCATGGCACGCTGCGCAATTTTACTGGTGAATCGCTCATCTACATTAATAATGGCCAGACCTGGAAACGCTTTGCCTAATTTATCAATAAACTGTTTAACCATGGGAACAATTTCCGAATCTGAATTATCCATTCTCTTTGGCATTCCGATAACGATCTCCTGCACATTTTCTTTAGGAATGTATTGCTTTAAATATGAAATAACTTCACCGGTCGGTAGGGTTTGCAATGCGGTGGCAATAATTTGCAATGGATCAGTAACGGCCAGGCCCGTTCTTTTTAACCCAAAGTCAACGGCCAGAATTCGACCCATGTATTTTATATATCAGATTGGAAACTCAATTGAGCTTTATCTTTTCTTCAAAAAGCCTCTTAACACGATTCTCCAGCATCATTGCTTTCGGAAACAAAATTTCATTTTCGATACGCGCATGAGTCTTTAGCGTTTTTTCGAATGTCGTTAATTCAGAGTAGATAACTTTTACATGTAGTGGAGCATCACTTGATAATTTATAATCATCAGTAATCCTTCTGATCCCTTCCATTTCATCGTCATGAGCTTCATGCTCCATGGCAAATCGCTGCAAAGAATTCTTCTCCAACATATAATACAATTGTGAGGGGCTATAGAACCCTTTAGAAGCCCGATCCAAAACTCTGATGTATTTGAAGAGGGTGTCTTCTTCCTCATAAATGTGATGAATGAAATCTTCGAGAAAGAGCGGGAACAATTCTTTCAAATCTTTCTCCACATACTCATAATCCTTGTGCTCGGCCTTAAAAGCCTCCACCAGTCTGGAGATGTATGGCAGTTTATGTTTTACAAAAGTAAAGTGAGCGTGCTTGAGGTATTCGATGATTAAATCGATGGGGTATGAAATCAGCGGCAGATCAGCTTCTTGAAAATTCTCATTTGGCGACTCCAGTTCTTTTACCACTTGACCAACCCGCAAACCCATGTGTGCACAAACTTGCTCCAGTGTCTGCTCTGAATACTCATAAAACTTGATTCCAAGATAATATAGCACGTATGCGTGTACATTATTTTGATCGACCAAGTCTTTAATTCGCTTATCCTTGAGTGCTGTTTTTGCCATTGAGAAGTAAATATAGGAATACCCATAACGCCAGCCAAAGGTTAATATTTAAGTGAAAAGGACTATAAATTAGTAATCACCCCTTTCAACTGTTTTTTGTTCCGGATAACTTTGGCACTCTATAATCGTTTAGATTCTACGAACCGCATTTTTTATCATGAGCGAACCCAATAATTCCAAATATCAAATCCGACTTCCTCTGATTTTGTGCATTGGATTGGCCGGAGGCATCTTGATTGGTGCCAGCATCAACTCAAGAACAGCCCCTGACGATATTGGACCAGATGTTCAAAAGTTTAGGGAGGTGTTGACACTCATTAAAACAGAATATGTAGATGAAACCAAAACTGATGAATTGGTTGACGATGCGATACAGCACATGCTGGATAAACTGGATCCTCACTCAGCCTACATTCCGGCTAAAGAACGAGAAGCAGCTAACGAAGATTTAAGAGGCAATTTTGAAGGAATAGGTATTGAGTTCAGCATTTTTCAAGATACACTCGTGGTGGTAGCCGCATTAAGCGGTGGCCCCTCTGAAGCCGTTGGGTTAAGAACCGGAGATAGAATCATCAAAGTAGATGGAGAAAACATCGCAGGTATTGGCCTTCGCAATAGCGAGGTGACTAAAAAGCTCAAAGGCCCCAAAGGTACTGAAGTAAAAATCGAAGTAGTAAGAGCGAACTCCAATCAACCCCTACAATTTACCATCGTTAGAGATAAGATTCCTCAATTTTCCGTTGATGCTTCTTACATGATCGACAAAGAAATCGGGTACATCAAAGTAAGTCGATTTTCGCAAACCACTTACTCCGAATTTCGTACGGTAATGGAAAAGTTAAAGCAAGAAGGAATGACAAAACTTATTCTGGACCTGCAAGGAAACCCAGGAGGATATATGAATCAGGCGATTGATCTCGCTGATGATTTTCTACCCGCTAATGAAAAAATTGTTTTTACCAAAGGTAAGGACACCCGGTATAATTCCGATGCCATGTCCTCGGCACGGGGTGAATTTGAAAAAGGAGATCTGATTGTCCTTATCAATGAGGGAAGTGCATCCGCTTCTGAAATTGTCGCAGGGGCATTGCAAGACAATGACCGTGCCCTCATTGTAGGCAGGAGATCGTATGGCAAAGGACTGGTGCAGTCGCCATTTGATTTAGAGGATGGCTCTGAATTGCGTTTGACTATCTCTCGGTATTATACTCCCAGCGGAAGGTCAATTCAAAAACCCTATGAAGATAATCAGGAATATTCCAGAGATATCATGAAGCGCTTCACCCATGGCGAATTTTTCCATGCAGACAGCGTCAAATTCAACGACTCATTGAAATATGTGACATTGAATGGAAGAACCGTGTATGGTGGTGGCGGTATCATGCCAGATTATTTTGTTCCATTAGACACCACATTGAACAGCACCTACTTAAATGCTTTATTTAATTCCAACTCATTTCAGGAATATGCCTTTAACTATTCGCTTGAGAATAAAGCAATCTTGGAGAAAATGGGTTTTAACGAGTTCTACCATCACTTTGAAGTGACGGATAAAATGTATTCTGATTTGGCTAGTGTTGGAGACAGAAACAATGTGAAACCCGACTACAAGGACCTGCAAAAAAACAAAAAGGTATTTGAACTATTTCTGAAGGCAAACATTGCGAGGAGAATTTGGGGAAGTGAGAGCTTCTATCCCATTTTCAACGAGACCAACGAAATATTGCAGCAAGCCATTCAGCTATTTGATCGCGTGCCAGATAGGGGAAAGATTTAGACAGACTCACCAGACACTTGAAAAATTGCTAACTTCGAACTGGATCAAATCATATTTTCATGTACTATCACCGTCTAGGAAAAATTCCGCCCAAAAGACACACACAGTTTCGGCAACCAGACGGAAGCCTATACAAGGAAGAGTTAGTAAGCTCTGAGGGCTTCTCTGGAATCTATTCCAACCTGTATCACATCAATGCCCCCACGCGCATCAAAGAAGTCAAAGAGCCTGTCAAATACGGTCCGAAAATAATTAAAGACTATACCCTTCGCCAGACCCATTTGAATACTTCCAAAGTGGAGACAACAGGTGAAGATTATTTGAGCGCACGAAAAGTATTGCTCACTAATAATGATTGCTCCATTTCCATTTGCTCTCCCAAGCAGCGCAAAATGGAATACTTCTATAAGAATGCAGAAGGTGATGAAGTTTTATACCTCCACGATGGAAGCGGGTTTTTGATTTCTCAATTTGGAAAACTAGAAATCAAACAAGGGGATTACGTTGTGATTCCACGAACCGTTATTTATAAACTCGAATTTAATGATGGCCCCTTGCGATTATTAATTACCGAATCGGCCTCTCCGGTAGAAACGGTGAAGCGATATCGCAAT
>DATCZR010000056.1:0-3099 GCA_036525835.1 Cyclobacteriaceae bacterium | reverse complement strand
GATCGATGTCTCCAACTAAAGATTCATATTTAAAATTAGCACCGCGTTTCTGATTGAATTCCTTTTTACCTTCTTCTAATAATTTGGCATCGGTAAACAAATCCATTCCGGTAAGTGCCAATGTTTTCGCAGCCACCATCATTCCTTTGAATCCGATAGTTGAACCTGTGCAAGATACCGCTTGCCAGCTATGACCTGGTGTGCCGGGAACGTAAGTGGCTGCTGTCATGGCGGTCATCGGAACGACCCAACTCACATCGCCCGTGTCTGCTGATGCATTGGTATGACTATAACCAAATGGTTCAATTTTCGCAGCAGTCTCAAGAGGTACGCTACGCGACCCAAAAGTTTGGCTTAATTTCTCAGCGAATGCTTTCTCTTCCGTATTGTAGGTAATACCGCCAACTATTTCTAAATTTTTGTGCATGGCTTTGGCTAGTGTCTCGTTGGGCAGTCTATCGAAAGTGCCACCCGTTACCTGAGCTTCCACTTTGGTGCCGGTGCCGATGGCAGCGCCCTCAGCGCATTTTACTATCCGATCCCAAAGATTTCTCACCTCTTCTCTATCCCGATGTCTTACCAGGTAGGATACATCCGCGTAAGCCGGTACAACATTAGGGGCTTCTCCACCGTTGAGAATGACGTAATGAATGCGGGTAGGTTCAGTTGTGTGTTCCCGCATCATGTTCACCATCATGTTCATCGCTTCTACACCATCCAATGCTGACCTTCCTCTTTCAGGAGCTGCTGCCGCATGTGCCGCGACACCATAAAATTTGAACTTACCAGATTTGGTGGCCAGGTTGGTGCTGGGGCCCGCGTTGTTTCTGTCGGCTGCATGCCAGGAGATCACGGCATCCACATCATTGAATAAACCCGCACGAACCATAAATACTTTGGCATCACCGGCTTCTTCAGCAGGACTTCCATAGAATTTAATGGTGCCTGATTTTTTAGTTCGGACTAACCAATCTTTGATTTCAATGGCAGCTGCCATCGATCCGGTGCCAAACAAGTTGTGACCACAGCCATGTCCGGGTTTTCCGTCTTCAATAATTTTCCTTTCAGGTGTAAAGGCCTCCTGTGATAGACCGGGCAGGGCGTCAAACTCACCAAGGACTCCAATTACCGGCTTCCCTGATCCATAACTGGCCACGAAGGCTGTGGGAATTCCAGCCACACCTTTTTCTATCTTAAATCCTGCTTTACTTAATTCATTTTGCAACAAGGCGGAACTCTTGTTTTCAAGGTAAGCCAGCTCAGCATATTCCCAAATTTGTTTTGCGACCTGTGTGTAATGATCTTGTTTGCCGTCAAGAGACTCCATGGCATTCTCCTTGTCTTTTTGAGCAAATGTCAAAAGTGGAAACAGGAGGAATATTAAGATAAAGTAGTTGTGTTTCATAATCTTAGGTTTGACTTTAAAGTAATCCTATTTGAATCAAATAAAAAAGATGTCTTATTCGAAAGGTAGTCTCGATTGTTAAGAGTGTAAATCAGGCATGCTCCTGTTGATTGAGGCAATGAAAGGGACCCAGCACCCGGATGAGATCCGTTGAGTCCAGGCCGGGACACCCTCAGAATGTAGCTAGCTTATTAAAAATTACTAAATTGACTTCTTGCAATATGTTTATGAAAGAGACTAAGTCGTTAGTTACTGCATTACACAGTCAATTATCATGTGAGGTGTTGGATGATGATTATTCACTGGGGATGTATGCCACAGACGCCAGTATATATCAGGTAAAACCATTAGCCGTTGTCATTCCTGAAAATGAATCGGATATCAGGAAAGCCATTGCACTGGCTAGCGAATATAAAATTTCAATTCTTCCACGTGGTGGTGGCACCAGCCTGGCCGGACAAGCCATTGGCAAGTCCATGATTATGGATTTTTCCAAACACATTAACAACATCATAGAGATAAACGAAGAAGAACGCTGGGTGCGGGTACAGCCCGGTATGATTCGGGATGAGTTAAACAAAGAGCTCGCCAAATTCAATCTGCATTTTGCACCTGACCCGGCAACCACCAGCAGAGCCAATGTGGGCGGAATGGTCGGCAATAATTCCTCAGGGATGAAAAGCATTCTTTATGGCAAGACAGTCGATCATGTGCTGGAGGCAAGGGTAATACTGGCAGATGGTACCGAACTGGAATTGAAAAACCTTTCGCAATCGGAATACGCAGCGGAAGAAAAGGCCGGAGGAAGGAAAGGAGCAATCTATTCTCAATTTAAATCCATAGTGCATCAAAATGCGGATGAAGTAAGGAAGCGTTTTCCTAAAATCATGAGGAGGGTAGGTGGCTATAACCTGGATGAGTTTGTAGACCTTGATGAGTGGAACCTGGCTAAACTGATTACAGGGAGTGAAGGAACATTGGCCGTGACTTTGGAATTGAAACTCAACCTGGAGCCATTGCCCAAATTTAAGACAGTTTGTGCCCTGCACTTTGATACTTTTCTTAATGCGATTGCAACGGTAAGTGAAATATTAAAATACAAGCCTGCTGCGGTAGAAATCATTGACGAGACAGTCATTAGGATGAGTAAGGAAAACCTAACGACCCGTGACTACTGTCACTTTATTGAGGGAAACCCTGGTGCCATTCTGTTGGTGGAATTTTATGATGATGAAAAGGAGAAGGTGATGGAGCGCACTTTGAAGATGGCAGGGAACTTGACGCAACAGGGTAAATGTTTTGCGAGTCCTGCCTACCTACAAGGAAAGGAATACGATGAAGTGTTACTGGTGCGCAAGAAGGGGCTTGGCCTGATGATGGGTATGACAGGAGGGCCGAAGCCACTGGCTTTTATTGAAGATGCAGCAGTGCCTCTTGAACATTTACCTCAATATATTGAACAAGTTGTGAAGATTTGTGAAAAGCAGGGTACACATCCCGCCATGTATGCGCACGCCAGTGTAGGGTTAATTCACGTACGACCCATTCTTGATTTGAGGCGACCGGAAGATGTGGACAAAATGAAAAACATTGCCAACGAAGCTTTTGAGTTGGTGGTGAAGTATGGCGGATCCTGGAGTGGCGAACACGGAGACGGCATGGTGCGAAGTCCGTTCAATGAGAGATTCTTTGGG
>DATCZR010000055.1:0-2382 GCA_036525835.1 Cyclobacteriaceae bacterium | reverse complement strand
AAAATTGAGTTGTCCAGAATTGAAAATTTGGCAACAGGGCAACCCAATCGAATATTGATAGCTTATGCGTTGGCCATGCAAGATCCTGCCAAAAATACGCCTGAAGCTTATAAAGTAATCAAGAATATTGGAAACAAGTTTGGTCCTATGATCAGGGTTTCACGATCATTCGCCTTTCATAATGATTTGTACGGAGCAGTTAGCAATATGCCTCCTAATTTATCTGATGAAGACCAAGCTGATTTTTTATTCAATATTTATTTTGGCTACCAGGATAGTCAAGAAAATCAAAAGGAGGAATGGGCGGAGTATATTCAAAACGTTCCGTGGTGGCTCAACAGTTTCATAATTCATGTTAATGAAGACAACTGATACCAATTTGGTTTGCCCTTATACCGGTCTGCGGTCTTTCACCGAAGAGGAGAGTCTCTATTTCAAGGGCCGTGATAGCCAGGTGGACCAAATTGTGGAACTGCTCGAACACAATAAATTTTTAATGGTTACTGGAGCTTCCGGAGAAGGGAAGTCATCTTTGGTGTATGGCGGTTTAATACCTAATGCAAGAGCAGGATTTTTCAAGGCCCAATATACCAATTGGGTGGTTGCTGATTTTCGCCCTGAAAGAAGCCCGGTAGAAAATATGTCCAAGGCACTGGCTAAAGTTTTTGATCAGCAGGCCACCACCATTGAGACTGAACTTAAGAGAGGTTTCTCATCACTCGTTGATCTGTACACCAATTCGGATTACTACCATGATGAAGCAGATACTCAATGGAATTCCTTGCCGGATTCAGAAAAAAAATCATTAAAAAGAAAAGGAGCTAATCTTTTGGTTCTTGTAGATCAGTTTGAAGAGTTTTTTACCAATCCTGAGAATTTTTCGCATGAGGTTTTGTCTCAGGATTCTCAAGTAGTTGTTAATGTTATTCTTGAAACAGCAAGGATTGCGCTCAAAAGGAATTTGCCTATTTATGTGGTGTGCACGATGCGCTCTGACTACATAGGTCAGTGTTCTGCTTTTCGAGGACTACCGGAGTACATCGGATTTTCCCAATTTTTTGTCCCTAGATTAAAACGAAAAGACCTCAAACAGATTATAGAAGAGCCTGCCATATTAAGCGGCAATCGAATTTCGCAACGCCTAATCGAACGCCTTGTCTATGATCTGGAAGAAGGTATTGATCAATTACCCATTTTACAGCACGCCTTAAGCCAAATATGGTTGGCCGCTGATCATGGCAGGGAAGAAATGGACCTGGTTCATTATGCCATGGTCGGAGGTATGGCTGCTGAGGATTTGCCCGATGAAAACCAACAAAAGTTCCAGCAGTGGTTCAATAAACTTCCCGATTATAAGAAAGACTATTTCAAGGAAACAGGCCTTAATAAGGTAATCGAAATTCATGCCAACTCTCTTTATGAAGGAGCCTATGCCTATCACAATGCTATTGAGGGTGTGGCGCCCATTTCAAAACAAGAGGCAAAGCGAATTATCGCGCTTACATTTTCGTGCTTAACAAAAATTGACAACAGTCGTGCTGTTCGCAACCGGATGAGTTTGCGTGAGATAGTAGATATTATAAATGTTCCAAAACTTGATGTAGGCACAGTTGGTAGCGTAATTAATATTTACAGAGAAGAGGGTAATGCATTCATTAGACCTTTTAAAACGGAGGATCCTTCTACCCACAAGCTTTCCGGGGATACTGTTTTGGACATCACTCACGAGAGCCTTATACGAAACTGGAACAAACTGGATGAATGGGCCTCTACCGAGTTTAATTACTATACCACTTACCTGGACTTCAATACTCAGCTAAGTCGCTGGAAGGAAAATGGGAAAAGTAGGAATTATCTGCTTCCCATTGGGCCGCTTTCCTATTTTGAAAATTGGTACACTAAATGCAAGCCTAATGAAGGTTGGATAAAAAGATATTCGGACACCATTACAAATGGTCAGGTTAATAATAATGGAGCAGCCGAAAAATTGACTGATATCCGAGAATTTTTAAAGCGTAGCGCCAGGAAAGTAGCTGTGACCAGAGCCTTTATGAAATATGGCACTCAACGGATTGCCGCATTCCTTGCCATTTTAATCATGTTGAGTTTAAGTGGATTCTACTGGTATGATGCAGAATTAAAGCAGAACGATCGGGTGATCAGAGACCTTAGAACTCAGGCTGATGTTCTATTGAGTAGCCCTGAAATTGACAATTATACGAAAGGAGATTATTTGCTGATAGAAGAACGATTGGAGCCAGGATCTCTAATTGCTCATTTGGAATCAAGTCAGTTGCGAGATAGGGTAGGTCTTTCCATTGATGTGTATCAATTGATGATAGAATTTGACAATCACTTCAATGCTCCTATAAAGGAAGAGTT
>DATCZR010000054.1:0-6982 GCA_036525835.1 Cyclobacteriaceae bacterium | reverse complement strand
AGAGTTGGGTCATCCTCTGTGCACGACCAAATAGCGGCTGAAAAAATGCCGATAATGGCTAAGAGTAAAACGGTTTTATTAGACAGGTTAGTTTTCATAGTGCTTAATTATTAATATTAATTATTTCAAAAATAAAACATGGTAACTGCGACATTAAAACTCAATGTCGAAATGTAGAGCCGATCACCCCATTCCTCTGCAGTTTTTTTGAGATTGAAAGCTTCTTGCGAGCCGGGCTTGTTGGCGCGACTTAGATTGTATTGATATCTAAATTCCAGTGAGACGGGAAAAGAAAAGATTTTAACGTCTCCCCCGATTCCAGCTATAATCCCATATTGGTTTTTGTTAAAAAGGTCTGTGACTTCAGTATGCCCATTATACACTATGGGACTATAGCTAGCCACTTTTGCGATGTTTGTATACGTCTCTCGGGCATACAAAGTGTAGCTATAAAATCCACCTACCCAAAGCTTTGGCTTGACATCCTCCTCGCTCAGGGCAGGTAGCTGAAATTCTGCTAAAACAGGAATTTGCAGATTATGGAATTTTACTTTGGCATCATTTCGCTGTAAATCCGGCACATTTATTTGATAATCATTCAAATTGGCCCCCTGTTGCACATAAAGTAGCTCTGCCCGCACCAACATAAATTCAAATAGCGGATACTTGGCAAAGCCACCAGCATTTAATCCGGGAACCACATCATACTTATGATTACCCCTTAAAGAATTGAAGTTATACCCAGCCTTTGGGCCCACTGCTATTTGCGCCAGAGTGTGGTGGCCGCAGCAAGCCAAGATCATAATGATGAATAACGATTTTATGAATTTCATCAGTCGTTCAGCACCTGTGTGAGTTCAAAATTCTAAAAATTAAATAAAATTCCTAAGGAAATTCTTAAATTAATTTAATTTCTAATTGAAGCCCCAAATAATTAATGGGAAATACCTAATTTGTATGAAGAAAAAGCAAAAAATATAAGATAATTTGATTGATTTTAATTTTTAACTGATTAATAATCACAAAATTTGCTTTGCTGGTTATTATATCTGTGTTCAAACTTCTTTTTCAGCATAGAGATTCCAAATCAAAATAATTATGAAAAAATCATCTGTTTTCGTGGCATTTTTAGCCGTTGTAATGACCGTAAAAGCGCAGCAACAACAGGGAGACCTTGCCATTCAATTTTCCGGTAATTACTATTCGCAAAAAGTGACTTTTAACGATTTCGAAGTCAAATCCTTTGGAGGAAATATTTATGTAAAGCTGGGAAAATACTTTACCCAAAATCTGGAACTGGGCGTCAAGCCCAATATTGGATTTTTCCCGGAAACTGAATCGAAAATTGTGGATGGTAAAATCGAATCGAAAACAAAGTTGAAAACCAATTTTGGTTTTGGGATTTATGGCACCTATTCCTTCCTCACCGCAGATGCTAAAATGATGCCCTATGGTGGCGCGGAGATCAGTTACGTTCCATCTGGGGATGAATCTACTGTGAATCTGGGGCCTTATGCGGGAGTTAAATATTTTCTCTCGGAAAAAATTAACATAGATGCCAACCTAAGCTACCTGCTTGGGCTAGGAAGTACTTACGGTCAGGCGGATAATGTGAAAATAGGTGGATTGCTCAATTTTAACTTAGGTATTGGCGTGATTCTTGGTAAAATCAATTAGATACAGATTTTAGTGCAAATCGATTGTGATGAAGAGAGTCCATTTCGTATTACTGGCCTTATTGACATCGGGTATCTGTTGTGCACAGGATAATTACCTCGTCCCTTTTCGTAAAGTTAGCCTTAGTCAAAAGCCAATTCAATCAATATCGTTTTCGTCAGACGGTAATTGGTTTGCTGCTGCGGATCAAAAAGGATTGATTACAATCAATTCAGTAAATGACAGCGAGGCAATGACCGCAATCGCTACTTCTTCAGACATTTTAATACATGACTTTATTGATCAGGACAGGTTTTTTGTCGTACTCGAATCAAATGGAAAGTACACGGCCCTTAACACAAAGACTAAGGAGAGCAAGGTAACAGGATATGAAAAAGGATTGAAGGTAGCCACCATGGACCCGAATCAAGATTACCTTACTTTTTTAAATAAATCAGATGTGATTGAGATTATCGACCTCAAGGCCGGTATGACCCATGGAAGAATTCAAGGACTTACAGGATTGAACAATATCATGTATCTGGGTTTCGATCGGTTTGGTCAACAGCTTGCAGCTATTAATAATATTGGCGAAGCCATTACTTGGAATCTCCTGAATCAGCAATTGCTACGTCAATTAAAATTACAAAGTGGAGAGTATTCCGGATCAAGGTCAGTTGTGCACGCAGCTTCCACCAATTCAAGCGGAGATCTATTCATGATCGGTTTACAAGAGGTGTTTATTCCAAAGGGTGGAATGCAGGGACGAAATCAACCTGAAAGAAGAAACATGATTATCGCCTATGATTGGGTTTCTGGTCAGGAAGTAAAAAGAGTACCGCTCAGGTTTAGGCCAGACGGCATGGCCATGGGGCCTGGTCCGCTCCATGTAGCCTATTTTTCAGCAGACAGCCGTACTATTAATTTATTGAATCTGGATAAAGCAGATGTAAGCAGCAGTGTAGCCGTGGATGAAAAGCCTTCCTGTATTGCCTTATCTGATGACAACGAAGCACTAGCGGTTGGCACTATTGATGGCAATGTGTATTTATATGAAGTAATACGCAATAACCCTTCCGAAGTTAAGATTACCCAGCCAGCCTTAAATAGAAATATTGGAGATCAGGTTGTTAACGATACCAATCTAAAAATAGAAGGAGAAATAGAAGGCACTGACCGGATCGCCAAGGTCTTTGTTAATGGTAGTCCTGCGCAATATGATATGAGTCGCAGTTTCACTGCTAATGTCGACCTGGTTAAAGGCAAAAATCGGATTAGTGTAGCCATTCAAAATACACAAGGCGCAATCACTGAAAAAGATTTTTACGTTACCTGTGAGCCCACTGATAAAAAGGTGGTTTCTGAACCGAAAATGATTGGTAAACGCATGGCGCTGGTCATTGGGAATGCAAATTACGGTAGCGCTGCAAAGCTCAACAATACCACTAATGATGCTAACAGCATGGAGAAAGTACTCAAAGATCTGGGATTTGATGTTATTAAAATACTCGATGGAACTTATGAGCAAATGAAAAATTCTATCTATGCCTTTGGTGATCAAATTCATGACGTAGACGTTTCCCTCTTCTACTATGCTGGACATGGATTAGAGGTAGATGGAACCAACTACTTAGTACCAATAGATGCTAACATCTCCTCCGCGCTGGACGTAAAACTAAAAGCAATCCCGATGACTGGTGTTTTGCGCACTATGGAGCTAACCAACGATGAAGGCTTAAATATGATTATTCTTGATGCATGCCGTAATAATCCGTTCCCAACTGGGAGAAGAAGCGGAGGTTCTGGCTTAGCGCGGGTGCAAGCCCCTAGTGGAACTTTGATCGCTTATGCTACAGATCCTGGCTCCGTTGCATCTGATGGCGACTCCGATAATGGACTATATACAGGCGAATTGGTCAAGCAATTAAGATTGTCACAACGAATAGAGGATATTTTTATGAATACCCGCAATGCGGTTGAGCAAAAATCAGATGGCACTCAGCGGCCCTGGGAAGAAGCCAGACTGAAGGGGGTATTCTACCTTAAGTAAGGTTAGGTGCTTAAAAGAAGCCAAAAAGTTCTATTCTAACACTTATCGTTATCGTCCCATCTGCCAATGTGTCACCTTTAAGCCCAAATACCCCATTGGCACAACCATTGATAAATGAATCTTGCTTAGAATTTAATAAACTGATTATATCATGGGAAAAATTATAGGAATTGATCTGGGAACAACCAACTCGTGCGTAGCCGTAATGGAGGGGAATGAGCCGGTGGTTATTGCCAACAGCGAAGGACGCAGAACTACGCCTTCCATCGTTGGATTTTTAGACAACGGCAAGGGAGAGCGCAAAGTCGGTGACCCTGCAAAAAGACAGGCAATCACTAATCCTGCCAATACAGTTACTTCGATCAAACGCTTCATGGGAAAAAAATTCGATGAAGTGTCTAGTGAGAAGAAGATGGTGTCTTACACGGTAGAAAAAGGTAATAACGAAACCATCCGCGTTAGAATTGGAGATCGTCTTTATACACCACAAGAAATATCAGCGATGATTCTTCAGAAAATGAAGAGTACCGCAGAAGATTATTTAGGTACTACAGTAAGCGAAGCTGTAATTACCGTACCTGCCTATTTTAATGACGCAGAACGCCAAGCCACTAAAGAAGCTGGTCAGATTGCTGGTTTAGATGTAAAAAGAATCATCAATGAGCCTACCGCTGCAGCACTTGCTTACGGTATGGATAAGAAAAACAAAGACATGAAGATAGCCGTGTACGACCTGGGTGGTGGTACATTCGATATCTCCATTCTTGAACTAGGTGATGGGGTGTTCGAGGTAAAATCCACGAATGGTGATGTACACTTAGGTGGTGATGACTTCGACCAAAAAATTATCAACTGGCTTGCTGACGAATTTAAGGCAGATGAGAATATAGATTTACGTAAAGACCCAATGGCGCTTCAGCGCTTGAAAGAAGCGGCAGAGAAAGCCAAAATTGAGTTGTCCAGTTCACAGGAAAGCGAAATCAATTTGCCTTATGTCACCTCAGTAGACGGAGTGCCTAAGCACTTGGTGAAAAAATTGACCCGCTCCAAGTTTGAGCAATTAGTAGATGATCTGGTGCGCAGAACACTGGAGCCATGCAAAAAGGCAATGGCGGATGCCGCCCTAAGCACTTCTGATATCGATGAAGTGATTTTAGTAGGTGGCTCTACACGTACCCCTCGCATACAGGAAGAAGTTGAAAAGTTCTTTGGCAAGAAACCATCTAAGGGCGTTAACCCTGACGAAGTAGTTGCCATTGGTGCCGCAATTCAAGGTGGCGTACTAACAGGTGAGGTGAAAGATGTATTGTTATTGGATGTAACTCCGCTTTCATTGGGTATTGAAACCATGGGAGGTGTGATGACCAAATTGATTGAATCCAATACGACCATTCCATCCAAAAAGTCAGAGGTATTCTCAACCGCTTCGGATAATCAACCATCTGTTGAGATACACGTGTTGCAAGGAGAGAGACCTTTAGCCAAGGACAACCGTACGATTGGAAGATTTCACCTGGATGGAATACCACCAGCACCGCGCGGAATGCCTCAAATTGAAGTAACCTTTGATATTGATGCAAACGGTATCCTACACGTGTCTGCTAAAGACAAGGGCACTGGCAAGGAACAGAAAATACGGATTGAATCTTCATCAGGACTTACTGAAGAAGAAATCAAGAAGATGAAAGAGGAAGCACAAGCCAATGCTGAAACAGATAAAGCAGAAAAAGAACGCATTGAGAAAATCAACCAGGCTGACTCATTGATCTTCCAAACCGAAAAGCAATTGAAGGAGTTTGGTGAAAAACTTTCTGATGGAAATAAAACAGCCATCAATGGGGCACTTGAAAAGTTAAAAGAAGCTCACAAGGCGCAGGATGTAGCCGCCATTGACAGTGCTATGGCCGCCCTGAATACCGCATGGCAAGCTGCCTCTCAGGAGATGTACGCAGCAGGTAGTGCAGGTGCAGGTGGTGCTCAGCCGGGAGCTGATGGCGGTGCCGCTCAACCAGGAGCTGAAACAGGCGCCAATGGCGCTAGCGAAAACGTGTCGGATGTTGAATATGAAGAGGTAAACGACAAGGACAAAAAGTAAGCCGAACAGCACAATAAATTGATTCAAAACCCCCGAATTCGGGGGTTTTGTCGTTTTAAAGCTTTCTCCAGCATCTGGGCGACAACTTCCTAATAATCAGGTTACCTGGGTCTAGATTGGACTATAGATAAGAAATGAAAAAGCTCAAAATTTCCCGTGTTTGGTTGGTTTTAATGTTGGTTATCTATGCGTTTTCTTGCGGAGAAGAAGGAGGTCTAAAAGGCACCCTAAAAATAGCCATTACGGATGCACCCATAGATGCTGACGATGTAAAGGCAGTCAATGTGGTCATTGCTAACCTGGAAGGTTACCAAAATGGAAAATGGAAGCCCTTTCGCTATTTTGAGCAACCTACCGGGGTAAATCTATTAGCTTATACAGGAGGTAAGTCTGTATTGCTTATTGATCAATATACTAATCCAGGTCAATACTCATCATTGAGGTTGAGTTTGAACGTAGCCCATCGCAACAACAGCTTGCTTGTAAATCCCCAGTCTAATATCGTTTTTAACGATGGAAGCTCCGCGCCTTTATACATGCCAGAAGGAGAAAATTCAGAAATTATTATTGAACAATTTGTGGATGTGGTTTCTCGAGGCCTTACGGATATCACATTAGATGTTGACCTTAGAAAGTCAATCCGGATAAATGAGCAGGGTGAGTATGTGATTAACCCTGTGGTTAGATTTATTGAAACCGCCAAGTCTGGAAACATAAAGGTATCGATAGTTAAAACTTCAATGCAAGAGCGAGTGGTGGCCTACGTATATCAAAGAAATACATTTAATAGTAATGAGCTCATTGACATTTCTAAAGGAGCTCCATTATACAATGCGATCACCTCAACGGCACTGAATTCAACTCAAATTAATTTTGGATTTCTGGAGTCCGGGAGCTACGATTTAATTTTTGTAAAGCATAGCCTCAATGGAAATGTATCTGAGATGATAGTTAGAACTAACGATATCAAAGTTGAGGCTGGTGTCGAAACCAACATCGAAATTAATCTGGACCAGTTGGGCCCATCCTAATAAAGCCGCTGGTTCTCTTTAAGAAATTGCAATTGCAATATTACCTTTGGCGCCTGTCTGCAGCCTGACAGGTTCATTTTAAGCGCTAATATTAATGCTTGTAATTAAATTCGGTGGAACATCGGTTGGATCTCCTGATAGAATGCAAAA
>DATCZR010000053.1:0-10581 GCA_036525835.1 Cyclobacteriaceae bacterium | reverse complement strand
CCCAAATGTTGCCTAATCCAATAGCAGATCCAGCTGCTGCCATAATGAAACCAAAGGAAGATGTGAATTCTCCACGTGAAGGTCCGCTCATAATTTAAATCTGTTGGTTATACGGTATTTGTAAATGTTGTTATTTTTTGATTAATGAGATGCTAAAACTATTAAATTAATTGACCAATTACGAAGCGGGGATTCTACCATAATAACTTTATATTGGCGAGTTAAAGAGATAATAATGATCGATTTTATTATTAAAGTATTCAAACGTTTTGCCTGGTTTAAACGCCTAAATGCCAAGGTTACTTATGAGCTTTTGGCTAAAAAGATACCGGCAGAAGAGTGGCAATTCATGAATTATGGATATGTACCTAACGAAAATGAAAAACCTTTTGATATTGAGTTGCCTCCTGACACGCAACGCTATTCGCTTCAGATGTATCATTATCTGGCCTTAAAATCGGATGTAACCGGAAAACATGTACTTGAGGTTGGGAGTGGAAGGGGAGGAGGTGCTAAACATTTGGCTGGAGCATTGAAGCCATTAACATATGTTGGTCTTGACTTGGCTCAAAGTGCTGTGGACTTAGCAAACAAAATACATAAAGTACCTAATCTAAAGTTTATACAAGGAAGTGCTGAATCAATTCCATTGGAAGATAGCACGATTGATGTCGTTCTCAATGTTGAGTCATGCCATGCCTATGGTTCTGTTGATAAATTCCTGAGTGAGGTTAAACGCGTGCTCAAGCCCGATGGCTATTTGCTTTTAGTTGACTTTAGAAGTGTGGAGAATATGGAATTGTTAAAAAGTCAATTGGGTAAGTCTGGTCTTGAATTGTTGGAAGAGGAGAACATTAGTCAAAATGTGGTTAATGCCATGGAGGCCGAAGATGATATGAAGCAAAAAAGAATAAAAAGATTGGTGCCTGCAAAATGGCAAAAAATCTTTGCGGAATTTGCCGGAGTGGTCGGCTCGAGGTTGCATACGAATTTGATCAATGGCAGTCGGCTATACTACCGCTTTGTACTTAAGAAAACAGTTTAGCCTTTTCCAATTCTTTAACCTTATCAGGCAAGTTTAATCCCTGTTTTTTCGAGTGAAATCCTCCGTTGCTTAAATAAGGCACCTATAGCTTTCTTATATGCTTTTTTGCTAATACCGAATTGAGTATAAATATCCTCAGGCGAACTTTGATCGGTTAATGCCAGGAATCCATTGTTCTCAGTTAGCTTCTGTAAAATGAGTTGACAATTGGGGTCATTAAAGTTCTGATAGCCAATTGGGTGAAGTGAAACATCTATTTTGTTGCCTTCTCTGATTTTTTTTATAAATCCTGGGAACTTGTCTCCAACATTGATTTTCCTGAAAATTTCATTTTCATAAATTAACCCCTTATGCGCATTGTCGATGATTGCAGAAAAGCCAAGATCTGTTTTTTGCATGATCACGAGATCAACAGCATCTCCTTCTTTTACGGTGAGCACGTCATTTTGGAGAAACTTTTCAATTTTGTTGCTGGCAAAAAGACGATCAGTTTTTTTATCCAGGGTCATGTAAACTAAATACCATCTCCCTTCCTCCATTTTCTGGCGCTGTTCATTGAACGGCACCATAAGTTCTTTTTCAAGTCCCCAGTCCATAAAAGCCCCGACTTCTGTTACAGCCGTAACTTGAAGCAAGGCGAAGTCATTTAGAAAAATTTTCGGTGTGAGGTTAGTGGCCACCTTCCTTTCTTCATGATCGCGATAAACGAATACTTCAATCAGATCGCCTATTTCAAATTTTTCAGGACGATATTTGTTGGGGAGCAATACGTCTTCGCCCGACTCATCACCAAGAAATAGACCAACGCTGGTTTCTCTTAGAATCCTTAATTCATGGTATTGCCCTATGTCTATCACTTGAGTTCCAGAATCTTACTGGTTCTTTGTCTTGACGCTCCTAACTGCTTTTCATTTTCTGATAATGATACATTGAATGAGGGAACCATTTCTTTAAGCTTGTTTCTCCATTCATCCGTTTTCATTTCTTCTTTAAAACATTTGCTAATGAGATCCAGCATAGCAGAAGTTGCCGTGGACGCTCCGGGTGATGCGCCTAGCAATGCAGCAACAGTTCCATCTGCAGACACAACCACTTCTGTGCCGAACTCCAACACGCCTCCCTTTTCCTTGTCTTTCTTAATTACTTGCACGCGTTGTCCTGCCACTTTGAGTTCCCAATCCGTTTGTTTGGTGAAAGGTACATATTCTCGTAATGCCGCATGCCGTTCTTCAGGTGTTTGTCTTACCTGCTCAATCAGATATTTTGTCAGCGCCATGTTTTTAATACCAGCAAATATCATTGGCAATGCATTGTCAGGTCGGATTGAACTTGGCAAGTCCATGAGTGATCCGTTCTTTAGAAACTTGGTTGAGAACCCGGCAAAAGGACCGAATAACAATTCTTTCTTTCCGTCAATTCTGCGAGTATCGATATGCGGTACCGACATGGGTGGTGTGCCTACCGATGCTTTTCCATACACTTTCGCATTATGCTTGGCAATTAACTCTTCGTTCATACACTTTAACCAAATGCCGCTTACTGGAAATCCTCCATAGCCCTTTCTTTCCTTTATTTCGGCTCTTTTTAACAAATGAAGTGTTGCACCACCTGCGCCAATAAAAACAAATTTGGCGTTGCACTGACTCTTTTCATGGCTCAGCAGACTTTTGACGAAGACATCCCAACCGCCTTTACCATCTGGGTCGAGATCCAATGCTTCTGTATTATAATGAATGGTTACCCCCGGCATTTCTTCCAATTGATTGATCATGCTGCGTGTGAGGTTTCCAAAATTTACATCAGTGCCTATGTCCATGAAGGTGGCGGCCACGGATTGTGTACTTTTTCTGCCTCTCATAACGATGGGTGCCCATTGTGACATGAGATCCCGATCTTCGGTGTACTTCATTTCTTTAAATAGCGGATTCTCACACATGAGTGAATGCCGCTTTTTTAAGAAGGCAACATTATCATCTCCCCAGACCAAGCTGATGTGGGGTACTTTAGTAATAAAGTCTTCCGGATTTACATATTTTTTCTGGACCAAATAGGACCAAAATTCTTTAGAGGCTTCAAAAGATTCGGCAATCTGGATAGCTTTTGAAATATTGATTGATCCATCAGCTTTTTGCGGCGTGTAATTCAATTCGCAGAAGGCAGAATGTCCCGTTCCTGCATTGTTCCAGGCGTCAGAGCTTTCTGTTCCAGCCTGATCCAGTCTCTCAAATATTTGAATGGTGATGTTGGGATCCAGTTGTTTAAGGATCATGCCCAGGGTAGCACTCATTATTCCTGCACCCATTAACACAATATCTGTTTCTTTGATAATTTGTTTTATCGTCTTAGTCATGCCCTTTTTTACCTTAAAACCACCCAATTTAAGTGTTCACGGCTCAGTGTGCAAACTGTTCCAAAAATGGATAGTGTACTGACTTCTTTCCTACATTACGCGTAAGGTCTTCGTTAAATAGCGAGAAGTCTGGCGAATCTACCGAACCACAATGACAAGTAGAAGCAGTGCTTTAGGATATGCGTTTGCAATTTTAACTACCCCTTCAAAAGAAAAATGCCACTCGCTGCCCGAGAAGTAAAATATAATTACATCCTGCGCTTTCATTGCAAGATGTTCAGGCATAAGTCTGGAATCACCTGTCGCCCAAATAGTACTGTCTGGTGTGTAAAACCAGAAGCTGCAAGCATCCTCATCTTTAAACCAACGCTTGCTCATGCCTGGATAAGCATTTTGATAGGTATGGTCTGCAGGTGTTATTTTTATAGAAATATTTTTTACTTGTAAAGGTTCTCCAATGTTGTGTCCGACAGATTGGAGTTTTAGGTTTTTCATCAAGGAGTCAACAAAAACTGTTGAATGATAAACGTTAGTAGCTTTAGATATTGCTATGTTTGTCGGAATACTAAAATGGTCATTGTCGGCATAAGTAATAAATTTCGTTATTTGTATTCTGATAGCAATGTCAAGAAAGGAATTTTTGTTGGGATTCGCCGCCCTCCTGCTGATTCAGGCAAAATCGAAGAAACTGCGCATTGAAACGGTTAATGGATCAATCGATTCGAATCGACTCGGAACAAGTCTCATCCACGAGCATTTCCTGGTTGACTTTATAGGTGCCAATCAGGTTTCCTTTGAGCGATGGAATCGGGATGAGGTGATTAAAAAAGTTCTCCCTTTCTTAATGGAAGTAAAGGACGCGCGAGTAAAAAGTATATTTGATTGTACACCGAATTTCCTGGGGCGCGATGTTGTGTTGCTGAAAGAACTCAGTAAACGGAGTGGATTAAACATTATTACCAACACGGGCTATTACGGAGCTCATGAAAACAAATACCTTCCCTCATGGGCAGCAACTGAATCAGTTGAACAACTAGCCGATCGTTGGATAGCGGAATTTAACCATGGCATTGATGGGACTTTCATAAAGCCGGGGTTTATTAAAATCAGTGTTGATGCTGAAGTGCCGCTCACACCGATGCATAAAAAATTGGTCCGGGCCGCAGCGATCACCCACTGTAAAACCGGGTTAACGATTTGCTCACATACCGGTTCTGCAGGTCCTGCTTTTGCTCAACTTGAAATCCTACGACAGGAAAGAGTGAGGCCAGACGCATTTGTCTGGGTGCATGCCCAGGCGGAAAAAGATAAATCAAATTTTATAAAAGCTGCTTCTATGGGTGCATGGATAAGTTTGGATGGTATTGGCTGGGGTGATTTTGATAATTACGCTGATAGTATTGCGAATTTGAAGACGAAAGGTTTATTAAACCGTGTTTTGATTTCACATGATGCCGGATGGTTCAAACCCGATGAAAAGGATGGAGGGGAATTTACTGGCTTTATGAATATCTTCAATGAATTGATACCCCGTCTGAAGAATAAAGGATTGACAAATGAGGATATAGAAACCTTACTTGCTCAAAATCCAGCACAAGCCATGAGCATACGAGTGCGCAAGAGATAAAGAACGGTTTACTTTTTATATTGAAAGCGCCCGATAATTTTAAAAGAAAACAGGCAGTCTTCACGAACCTGTATGCGACCAATGTTATAAACTATTAAATGCCGGATTCCATCAGCAGATTTTATTATTGATACAACGCCAATGTGGGTTACCTGCCCGCCCAGGTTTTGGTCATTCAAGATACGGAATTTATTTCCTGACACAAGATTGAACTTGGAAACGGTAAACGGACGACTCGCAGAAAATCTGTTGGACTACATCAATAAGGAAGTCGAGAAAGTAAAGAAGTGACTTTTTATACTTTGTCCTCTCTTTGAAAAGAGAACCTCGATTGTACTCTTCTGTCAGATTCTTGAGAATTATTTTTACATCCCATGGATCAGCGCGATCAAATTATCCAGTTTGACCCCAGTGTGTCGAATGATATGGTATTATAACATACTTTGTCATACGGTCTTGGGTTTGGCTTTTACAAACCCGAATAGCTTGCCGAAAAAGGCTATCATTGGAAAAAATGTCTGCTGAATAAACTGCGGAACTTCTCCTAAATAGTATTCTCCTTTTGTTTGTAGTAATATGTAGCAAGCGTCAAACACTGAAGGGTCTTTTGATTGTTTTCTATTACAAGCGTCAAACATTTCAGTCAACAAATACTCAATGCTGAGTGCTGGTTTAAAGGTCGCTTTAAATTTTATCTCTTTGCCGTCTACCGAGTAACATCGGTGAAGAGTGTTAGCAGGTACTGTAAAAGATTGTCCGGGGTCTAGCACAATTCTTTTGTCACCACAGTCAAGTCCGAGGCATCCTTCAATTGCTTCAAAAAGTTCTGTTTGTAATACGTGTCGGTGTGAGGGTGGTCCGTCTCCGCTTGCATTTAGCGTTACAAGCATTTCAGCAACATCCACAGTTGACTTGGTAAATGTAATTGTCTCACCAGTTGCTTTAAGTTCAATTTTTTTATCCATAGTTGGGTGTCGTTTATTATGGGATAATGTTTGTCTTTGCGCCAAGGTCAATAAATTGAAGGAAAAGGTTATTCATAACCAATAGCGACCGAATTTGAGTTATTGCTGTTTTAGCCATTATTAGGCTCAGTATTGAATTAAAGTGTTATTTATTTTCCTTGGCAGCTCCTTTATTTCAGCAACTCCTTTTTCTAAAGGATTATTATGTTTAATCGTATTCTGTTGTTTTTTGGCATATTATATTTTTTATTGAGCCTGACGTTTATGACGGCTTGGGCTTCCGAAGCGCGTCATTCTCCATCGTTACAAAACGAAATTAAGAAAACTAAACTTAATGCCAACACACGCCACAAGCAGGCAGAAACATGGTGTTGGGCACAAGTTTTTTTAGATCTTTCTCCCGTCTTTAACTTTTATCTCTGAACCTTCGACTAAAAATACTGATTTAGGTTTCTCAGAAGTCAAGAAACTAAATTCCTGTCCGTAAATGTCCCCAAAGTCTATGTCAATTAAATAATCTATTGTTTTGTAGATCTCCCATTTCGGATGCTCAACTCCATACTCAGAAGTCTTTTCATTAGAAATCTTTGTGTATCCCCAATAGTGTTCTGTTATAAATTCTTCTTCGCTGTTGTCTTGAATTAGACTTGCCTTTTTGTCAGTTATAACCTTTAGCGAATTCCAACGTCCTTTTTTCCACTTGTACTCTACTGTCAAGTTGTCTTCCGATGTTGTCCAAGAATGACTCATCGTCATTGTCTCATAGTTCTCTTTATAAACTGATTTTGCTACAAATGTCAGGGCTGGCTTGGGTACAATTTCCTTTATAAAAACAACGCCACGTTTCCATTCTCCATTGTCCTTAAATCGAACGTAGAATCTAAGATTTACTTCTTCAAAATTTGTATGAAATGGAATCTTAAGTCCTTTTACTTTTGTGTCCTTAAACATAAATCCAACTAAACTAATATAACAGATGTCATTCCATAAATCAATTTCAGTCTTTGGTGGCAAGTACCTGTCGAGTATTTTCTTGTCGATTGAATAGTTAGCCATTGCTAACTTTCTCCACTCAGCTTGTAAAAAAGTCTTTGTCATTAGTATTCTGTCTGTCGGAAAAAATTGCGCCCAACGTTTGTGTTTACGATGTGGCCGGCTTTCGAAGCCGCATGTTGTCCCACGAAACCAAATGTTATTGGTTTAAAAATACTAAAATTTAACTTGTCACCCGGCTATAGCGCAAACATGCTGTTGCCGACTGTTGCGAATTAGTTGGAGTAATCTTTCCCTTAAACCAAAAACCATTTATTATTGTCCTTGACGAATTCATAGTCTGTGTAAATTCCATTGTCTACACCCCTTATTTCTAATTTTACCGTGTCCCCGTAACTTTTAATCTTTTGAGTGTAAGCGTCTGTTCGTCTAGTTGTGTAATTGTCCTCGTAGTAGAAAGAAGAATATTTCCGGTCCTTTTTATCAATTAGTTCTTTTATTGGAGCGTCCTCACCTACCCCCGATGTCATTATTGTCCAAGGAAACTTTACTCTTTCAATTTGAAATAATGAGTCAGTTGTAAATATTTTAAAGAATTCATTAAAGTCTTTAGGTTCCTTGCCTATGGTAGTTGTCACAACTTTGTCGTGAATTATTGAATCTTTTATCTTGTCGGAGGTCACCGTGTCAACAGTTTTTGTAGCACAACCATTTATCAAAATTGTCAGAATTATTAAAATATAAACTAAACTACAAATTAGCACTTCACCCGCAGAAGGTTTAGCTAATAATAGCACTTGACTATGTTGCCTTGATTTTCGTTCACCGAGCAGGTCCAAAATATTTATTCATCCAGGCAATATATTCTTTGACTAATTCGGTGCGTGGCACCTGGTGACTTCGGTTGTATAACTTCCACACCTTATCTTCTTTAGGCGTCCCCAGGTTTTCAAACAAAGGCCTTTGTGAAGATTCAACAGGAAAGTAAAAATCATACTCACCGTTCAACATGAGCACGGGGATTTTAATCCTCGGCAGAAAGTTAAAAGGGTCAGCAAAATATTTTACACACTATTTGAAAAATAGCAAAGGTCAGGTTTATCTTTTTTGCTAGGATTTTGGATTTCTTGAGTTGGAGCAAAATGGTAAAAAGAAGTTTTTACTTGTGGAGTGGCAAAATTATATGGCGAGCAAATAGACATGTGGTCTATCCTGAAATAGAAGGAGTACTATTGAGCTAAGCAATAGGAATAATTACACTTCTACTTCAAATACCTCCGAAGAAGACCGCTTCAAATATTCCTCATAATCAAATGGCACATCACCACCATCCAGCAAGCATCCGGTAGGAATAGTAGGGTAAATTTCTTCGTAGGTTTTGACCAAATTCATAAACACCCTTCGGTAAACATGCGTGCGATTAATTTCAGAGGGATTGTCATGACCGGATGCGCCCATTAATTCCACAAAACTTTCTACCGTGTTTTTATGGAAATTGGCAACCCGCTGATATTTATCTTCGATCACCAGACCTTTCATCAAGGACTTCTTTTGAGTGGCTACACCTGTAGGGCAATCATTGGCATTGCATCTCAGTGCCTGAATGCACCCAACTGCCATCATCATTGCTCGTGCACTATAGCATATGTTAGCACCCAAGGCCATCGCCCTAAGCATATGGAAACCAGTGAGGATTTTCCCAGCTGCTATTAGTTTCATTTGATTGCGAATACCAAATCCTCTCAGGGAATTATCAACAAAGGAGAGTGCATCCAATAGGGGCATGCCTACGAAATTTGAAAACTCAGGAGGTGCGGCTCCTGTACCACCTTCACCACCATCTACGGTAATAAAGTCAGGATATTTATTCAGCTTCACCATCGATTTACAGATAGAAAGAAACTCGCTCTTCCTGCCTACGCAAAGTTTGAAGCCTACCGGCTTGCCTCCTGATAGATCTCTTAATTGTTCAACAAAATGGATCAATCCATCAGGCGTGGAGAATGAACTGTGGTAAGGAGGGGAGAAGACAGTGATGCCAGGCTCAACGCCTCGTATCGCGGCAATTTCTGGTGTGTTCTTTTTCCCGGGCAAAATACCTCCATGACCAGGCTTGGCTCCTTGTGATAATTTGATCTCAATCATTTTCACATTAGGTAGCGTTGCATTTTTGGTAAATGCTTCCGGACTAAAATTGCCTTCTTTGTCACGCGCTCCAAAATATCCGGTACCCACTTGCCATATCAAATCACCGCCATTCTTGAGGTGATGATTACTTATTCCTCCTTCTCCTGTATTGTGAGCAAATCCTCCAACCTGTGCTCCCCAGTTCAAAGCTTCTACTGCGTTGCCACTTAAAGAGCCAAAGCTCATGGCTGAAATGTTAAGTACACTTGCATTGTAAGGTTGCTTACATCTTCCTTCACCTACCAAAATCCTGGGACTGTGGTTCATGGTGTGAAAATCCTTGGGAGTGATTGAATGGGTTATCCATTCATAGCCTTCTGCATAGGTGTTGAGTTGAGTTCCAAAAGGCGTGGTATCTATTTGTTTTTTGGCACGCTGATAGATCACAGATCGATCATTACGATTGATAGGTGCTCCGTCCGTGTCCGATTCAATAAAGTATTGTTGAATTTCAGGCCTGATCATCTCAAAGAAATAGCGTAGTCGACCGATTACCGGAAAATTTCTTTTTACAGACTGCCTTTTTTGAAAAATATCCTGTATGCCCATCGCCACGAGTGGGCCAACGATTACAAAAAGAAGCAATGCGTCTATCCAGAAAAAAGACCAGAAAATGATGATGGCTATGATCAGTATCGAACTGATCCAGAAAATTCTTCTTACGTTCATAGGCTATGGAATTAGACAGGTGGGAACAAATATAACAATTCCTGAAACTGCTCAATAATGTAATGATAGATTGGAAATGAGGTTTTCAGGCCACCTTTATTTCCATTATGCCTCTGTTCTTGTGGATTTTCAGTTCAAAGAATTGAGTAATGCAAGCATTCATCCTGTTTTCGGCCAGGTGGGCTTTTCTATTGATGGGTAAGAACACAGTGAGGTCCATTACAGCTAAAAGAAACTGGTGCTGTTCACAAAAGGTATTTGTCCACATGTCAAAAGTGATTGCCCATTCTTCCTTATATCTGTCCGTATGATCGGTGCCATCCCATAGGAATTCAAGTTGGTTGTCGCCATACTTGTAGCGATATACGCCAGCCACATTTTGATAAAAAGGGTAAAGCAGTTTTAAGTTTTTGGGTTTGTAATGGAGAATTTTCTCAGTCAAGCTGTCCATGATGCGCAGTGGATTGTGATTGAGCATATAATGTTCCTTCACTTTTTCAATTAGGGAAAGGAGCAAGTGATCTTGCAATGAAAGCTGCGTTTCTTCGAGGAGATAATTCTTGTCCAGAGGAAAAAATTTACGGATCACGCTGGGCCGATAGTTTCACAAAAATAGTAAATTCTTTGAAATTCAGCAGGTTAGCTAGTTGAAAAGAGTATCAGGGGCCCTCACAAGCGCAGTGGGGTACTTGATTCTGAGGCTTGCAGTGACGTTGATTCTGTAATTACTCAGGCTTTCAACAGT
>DATCZR010000052.1:0-17255 GCA_036525835.1 Cyclobacteriaceae bacterium | reverse complement strand
TAGACAAGCTTCTAATTTTTCTAATGTGTTCATTTTCATGTAAGGACATTCACTGCAGGTACAGGTGTTATCCTCAAAAGCAGGGGCTGGGATAAGCAATTTCTTCGGAACTAGTTTTTGCATTTGAAATAAAATGCCTGCTTCCGTAGCCACAATGAATTGTTGACATGTATCTTGTTTTACAAAATCTATCATTCCTTTGGTTGACCCTATATAGGAAGCAACCCGAAGAATGTGTGGTTGAGATTCCGGATGGGCAATGAATTTGGCGTTGGGATACTTGGTGTGAATGGCAAGAATCTTATCAATTGAAAAATTCTCGTGGACGAGACAACTTCCTTCCCATAGTATCAAATTTTTTCCAGTTTTCTCAATCAGGTATTTTCCAAGGTTAATGTCGGGAGCAAATAGGATTGGTTTATCCGTTTTGATGGAATTGATAATCTTTACCGCATTAGACGAAGTGCACACGATGTCACTCATTGCTTTGATCTCCGCACTGCAGTTAATGTAGGTGACTACAGAGGAAGCAGGATACCGCATTATGAATTCTTTAAATGCGTCTGCTGAGCACGAATCGGCCAAAGAACAACCAGCATCGACATCAGGCAACAACACCTTCCTTGATGGATTGAGGATCTTGGCTGTTTCAGCCATGAAGTAAACACCTGCTACAATGAGAATATCGGCTTTTGATTGTTCTGCATATTGTGCCATTTGCAAACTATCACCCACCATGTCTGCTACCTCTTGAATATCGGGAGTCTGATAGTAATGAGCCAGTATAATGGCATTTTTCTCTTTTTTTAATTCCCTGATGGAATCAGAAATTGCTAGTGTAGTTACTTGGCCTGACATTGGCTTACAGTAATTTTATGTAACATCTTCTGCGCTTATGCTGCTCGGCTTTGTAGTAGGACCAGAGTGATCTAATGCGTTTGTTATCTTCTAATTCAGGGTTTGATTCAACGGTGAAAATTTTATTTCGAATATAGGCTTTGTTAGCTTCTTCCATTAGCAAGGCATTAATTCCTTTACCTTGGTAATCAGGTCGAACAGCTATTAGGCAAAGCTCACCTACTGTGGTGTTCCTCATGTCCATAAATACATGTATAAAGCCGAACGGAAACAAGCTACCCTTTGCTTTTTGCAACGCCTTTGATAAAGACGGCATGGCAATACCAAATGCGATCAGTACTCCCTTTTGATCGACTACCAGTGAAATATATTCTTTCCGAATTAGCGGTAAATAACGTTTAATATAGTATTGAATTTGCCTTTTGGTTAGGGCTACCATGCCATGTAAATTGCCATAACAGTTGTTCATTAATTCAAATAGCTCGTGCGCATAACGCTCAAGGTCTTGCGGTTTTTTCGGATTAATAAGCGTTACCTTGTGCCGTCTCTTTACAATCCTTGCTACTTGTTCTAATTTTTTTGGAACCTTATTTTCTAAAGAGATTTTATATTCTACCCAATCCACTTCCTTCTGATAGCCCGCGCTTTCAATGTATTCCACATAGTAAGGATAGTTGTAAAGCGTAGCCAATGTTGCAACCTGATCAAATCCATTCACAAGCATTCCAGCTGGATCTAGATTGGTAAAGCCCATTGGGCCGTGCACGGCATCCATTCCTTGCTCTTCAGCCCATTGCTCCACTGCCATTAATAATGAATTGGCTATTCTTTCGTCTTCCTCAAAATCAAACCATCCAAACCGAGTGTATTTCTTGTTCCATTTCGTATTGAAAGCGTGATTAACAATGCCGGCTATTCTGCCCACAATTTTTTCTCCGTTATAGGCAAGCCAATATTTCGAAACGCAGTGATCGAAGGCTGGATTTTTGTCTTTTTGTAATGTTGTTTTCTGATCTGCTTTTAATGGTGGAACGTAATACGGATTTCTTCGGAACAAGTGGTATGGAAAATTTATAAAATCCTGAAGCTCCTCCGAAGAAGTTACTTCTTTAATATTAAGTTCTAATTGCTTTTCTCTACCAGAAATTATACCAACACTCATTTCAGTTTTTTTTGGGAGAAGCCCTAACAAATTTAGGGAGCAAAACTAAGTAATAAAAGATATAATAGTCTTTTATTAAGTATATTTGAGCCAATAATCAATTCAATAAATTTAATAGGCTTCAAGAACACAATAAGGACACAATGATTACCATCAAAATAGTTTTTGAATGGACATAAAGAAGTTCCCGTCTTTATCTGTTGTGTATAAAACAGAAGTTGTTTGCCCAAATGATACCAATCCAATGGGAATTTTGCAAGGTGGAAGGTTAGTGCAATGGATGGATATAGCTGCAGCAGTTTGTGCGCAAATTCATTCAAACAAAATATGTGTCACCGCTTCCATAGATGCTGTCAGTTTTATGAATCCAGCAAGCGTTGGAAATATTATCAGTATCGAGGCGAAGATATGCCGTGCCTTTACTAGTTCCATGGAAATTTTGGTGAAGGCTTGGTCAAGAAATGTATTTGAAACCGAGAAACAGCTAATCAGCGAATCATTTTTCACTTTTGTTGCGCTGGATGAAGGGGGTAAACCAACTGCTGTTATTCATGTAAATCCTGTCACCTCCGCGGAATGCGAGCAATATGAAATGTCAAGTCAACGGAAAAAAATTAAGGATAAACACAAAACCCCGTGAAAGTTGTTAAAGCCAGATTATTAGACTTTGCTAAGCGAAGAAATAAGTCTTTCAAAGGTTTTGAAGCGACCTGTTGACTTAAACTGGGCTTCGCGTTTTTTTATTTTTATCAATTTTTAAAAATGTTCGGCCACTCGATAATTTCTTAGTAAGGTCCTTGACAGTTTGTTCTCTCAAAATCTTGCGTAGCTGCTCTTTATACGCTTTAACATCGTGGTGAATAGGACAAGGGAATTGGTCTGAGCACTCTTTTAATCCAAGCGAGCAGGCATGCAGTGCGTCCTCACCATCTATTGCCTGAACGATGGCATTGAGAAAAATAGGCTTGGCTTTCGGATCTAAGAAAAACCCTCCGTTTGGACCCTTAATAGAAGAAACGATCCCTTCACGAGATAAAGTTTGAAGTATTTTTGCTGTAAAAGGTAATGGAGAATCAATTTCTTTGGCTATTTCCTTAATGCTAAGTTTTGAGCCATCAGTACTTTTAGCTGAAATATAGAGCGTGGCTCTGATCGCATATTCACAAGTCTTTGAAAACATAAGGAATCATTGAATTTGACAGCGGCTAATTACTAGAAATCAATTCTTGAACAAAAGGCTCAGACCGTAATTGCCACTTTACTTAAATAATGCTGAAGCAATTGGGTAAGGTTGATTTCTGCCTCATCCAGGCTGACTTTTATTTTATTTTGCATGATAAAAAATTCGTCACTTACGTTATTGGACAGATTGCGATAATAGGAAATACCATTAATCAGGTTGTCATAGAAATTCTTGATATAGGCATTTATTTTTTTGTCCGCTAAAGCCTTTCTATCTATAAGCATTTCACTCCAATATTCGACATAAATATTGAGCTCTTTAATGAACATATGAGGACGATCATTGTGCTGGATGATATTGAGTCGTCCATAAATATGATCGATCATCTTTTTCAAAGAGACTATTTCAGTAAAGTACGCGATATTTGGGCCGGGACATATATTAATTGCCCTTAGCCTTTTGAATGGCTCCACTTTATATTGTTTGATAGCAGCATTACTGAGGCCAATACACAGACACTCCTTGTCCACTACTTGCTTTAGTTGCTCTTTGTATTCTTGCTCTGGTAGCCCCTGCTCGTGCAATTGTGTTATTTTTCTTTTTTGGTAAGCCCGCGATGCCGTACAAATCGGTTTCTTGGTGAACTCTGTATTGGAAATTAAAAATTTTTCAGTGCAAGGGCTTCCTGGCCGACCCTTTGCTATTCGATCCAATTTTTCTCTTTCACCTGTCGTACCCTTCAGGTAGTGAAATCGGATGCCTAAGGGAGAATTTTTGCTGAGTATAACATCCTGCTCTTTCGCCTTACTTAGCAAGCGTAGGGTGTAGTCATCAACGGTAGTAGCCTCAGGTACCAGTAAAAATGGGGTTCCCCATCCAGTACCATCTACCTGGTAGTAATCTCGAAGAAACTTATCTTCTTCGTTGGTACCAATGCCACCTTGAACAGTAACCTTGACTGTCTGAACATTTTCGATCGGGTGTTTTCCTTTGGCGGCTAGTGCTTGATTATAAACTTCAAATAAGGTTTGTTTAAGCTCTTCCTTTTTGTTTTTAAACTCCTCCAGAATGGGTCCAAGTAAAAAGCCGTCCGTGGCAAAGGCATGTCCGCCACAATTTAAACCAGATTCAATTCTGAACTCACTTACCCAGAGCCCTTTTTTCGCCAGCATTTTGCCCTGAATTAGGGCTGAACGATAGTCAGACACTTTAATGACGATTTTCTTTTCAAAATTGCCACAGCTATCCGCATCAAATGCGCTGAGTTTTTCCATGTAGCTAAAAAGGCGTGGATTCATACCTGCAGAAAGTATAACCGATGAGTTTGACAGGTTGCTATTGGCGTAACCTCGCATCGCGGCAACGGCATCAGAACTGTCTTCAATTACATTTCCCAGTTTATCAGGGTTAGATTTATCCAGTTTTGTCATGATGTTTACATCAATACTTCCTGGTACGATTTGCATTCTCAGCCAATCTTCAAGTTGTTGTATGTCTTCTGGGTCATCAAGGTCGGCCATTAAATCATAAATGCGCTTTAGCTCACTATTATCTGGTAGCATTTCAAAGTACTTGCTGATCGCTGAGCCTTCTTCAAACTGACCAGCTTTTAGTGCGTCAACCTGCTGATTTACAATCCGGTTTACCAGGTTGAGGTAGTCAGTAATTCGCTTGGCCCTGTAATCAGTTTCATCTGGGGTAATAGGGACGTATTGCTCGCCAATTTTTGGATAATAGTGACTTCTCATCTTCTCAACCAAGTTGTCTTCGATAATAGAAATGACTGAGGAAACCCCAAATTTTGCCACTTTAATAGGGGTATCGATTGTGTATGCCAAACCCATTACGGGAATGTGAAAGGTGTGCGCTGTACTTTGATGCATAATTAGTTCGGATGTTATTATCCGCAAAGGTAAAATAATAAAAGATATAATAGTCTTTTAATAGTTGAATTATTAATTATTTGCCATAGCACAATAAATCATGGTTGTCAGGAGGCCATAAGCCAACTTATAACGCACCTATAAAGAAAATTTCAAAAACCAATGGCAATTCGGAGCAATAGAATCTTATTGAAATTGAGCAGGAACGAATCCTTAGATGGGAAAGTGGAATTTGAAGAAAGGGATTGACCTTTAATTTTGTTCTTCCAGGCTAAAACTATTTATTTCCTTTCATTTTTCTAAGAGATTGGGCTTGTTGAATGGCGTTGTATGCGTTAACTACTCCACCTGTATTACTCAGGTTATTGAATTCAATCATCTCTTTTCCACCAGGCTTGGATATTTTTAATTGATCAAATTTTCGAGTGGACTGACGTATGATTTCTTTAACCTCCAATGCGGAAAGATCTGGAAAATAGGACATAATAAGAGCAGCGATACCTGTTACAACAGGACTTGCCATGCTGGTACCATCCAGCTTATTGTATTTGTTGTCAGGAAAGGTTGAGTAAATCTCCACCCCAGGTGCAAATAGATCTACGGACTTCTTTCCGTAGTTAGAAAAGCTGCCGACAAAATCAGTATCGGCTCCCCAAGAGGAGGCCCCAACTTCAATCCAGTTTTTTGCCTCCCCACCATCGGCATAATACCGGTTTGGAAAATTTTTTTCAACATCACTATTCTCAGAGTCGTTACCAGCGGCATGAATCATCAATACGCCCCTACGCTCAGCATATTTCACTGCTTTGTCTACTACCTCCTTCAAAGGTGAAGTTGACTTTCCGAAACTCATGTTAATTACGTGAGCGCCGTTATCAACAGCATACAATATGGCATTAGCTACATCTTTGTCTCTCTCATCACCATTTGGGACTGCCCTTACCGACATGATTTTAACGTTATCGGCAATTCCTTTACTACCTATTTCGTTTCTTCTATTGGCTGCAATAATCCCGGCTACATGAGTGCCATGCATGGCATCAGGTCCACAGACGTCATTGTTCCCATATCCTTTTTCATACGGATTGTTATAGTCATCACCAACAATAGGTCTCGGGTCAAAATCCTCGTTGTATCCATACTTAACGACTCTTTCAAAGTGATCTGCCGCTTCTTTCAATTCCGAAAGAAATTCTTCCAAATTATTTTCAGGTCCAATGTTTCTAAAAATATTAAGCACAAAACCCTTGGCAAACAGCAGTGTCGGTTCTGATGAGGTGAAGGCTTCTACTTCTTTTTGTGATAAAGTGTCTACTCCAATTAAAGACTTCAATGTATCTACGCTTAGGCTTACATTTCTGTATAAATTATTGTAGAGCTCGTATTGTTGCGTATTATTTTCAACCAGTTTTTCGAATTTATCCTTAGTCTTTTGATAATTTTCGTATTCCGATCGCTGTCGCTTGGTTACTTTTTTCTCGTCAACACCTTCAAACATTTTTTTGAGTCTCACATATTCTCGGGTGAGTTCGTCAGTGTCTTCATTCACGTTGCCCTCTTTCCCTCCAATAAAATTCCATCCATGTATGTCATCTATGTAGCCATTATTATCATCATCGATACCATTATCAGGGATTTCATCTTCGTTGGTCCAGATCGATTCCTTTAAATCTTCGTGATCAATATCAACTCCTGAATCAATAACGGCCACAATTACGGTCTTAGAAGGTTGGTCCTTTAACAGACTGCTGTATGTTTTTTCGATACTGATACCCTGAAATTGATCTTTTTCCGGATCAAGGAGGTGCCATTCCTTTGTGATTGACTTAGTCTCTTGCTGCGAATAGACTGATTGTGGGGTTAAGACATAAAAAAATGAAATCAAGAGGTATTTTATCACGTGCCTGATCATAGTTATGAATTTGTCTAAAGATAATTGAAAGGGCCAATATGATGCCAATTTTGACTTTTTATAAAATATCTGGTTGCGGTTATAGTCACTTTTTGTCAAAAGCGACTTATATATTACTTCTGTCATCTCAAAACGATACCTTCATTTTTAAATTACTCACCAATTAGCAATTTCAATATGGAATAAACAGAAGAAAATTATGTTTCATTTTTTCCTTTTGACTGTGGTGCTTTACTATGTGTTGTTTTTCTCTTTGGCTGCTAGGTATATCAGGCAATTTGCTTATCCTCATGAGCAATCCGAGAAACTAATTTGGCGTAAATTATTTCATTTGAGACACTAGGTTGGTAGGGTTATCCATTGCATTTGTTGTGGGCATTGGTTGGGGCAATTAATGAGCCGCTCCTTTTGATGGTAACCAAACTTAAGTGCCGAAGGCGGGACTCGAACCCGCATGTCTCGCGACACACGCCTCTGAAACGTGCGTGTCTACCAATTTCACCACTTCGGCAATTTCAAAAATGATGCCCAGAGATGAACCTCCCATTATCAGGCAGGCTCAAAACTGCGCACTATTTCTAACCAGGAAAATAAGCTTCAATAATTTGAAACTTTTGGTGCCCAGGACTGGATTCGAACCAGCACACCTTGCGGCACTACCCCCTCAAAGTAGCGTGTCTACCAATTTCACCACCTGGGCATAACTTCCTAAGGGAACTGCCTCACTAGGCAGGGGCGCAAAAGTAAACAGGATTTAAAACTTTAACAATTGCCTATTCTTCTAGTTTCTTTGCCCTTAATCTTTTTTCAAGATAGTCCTTTATTTTAGGGTAGTCTGAATACTCCCTTAGCCCCAGGGCTACCTTGAAACGATCCGTAAACTGAATTTCAATTTCCTTGAAGGTAGAATTCTTACCTGTCTTAACGATAGATTCTTTCCAATGCAGGACCTCATTAAGTGGATAGGCTTTTACTTTTTTTCTTACTCTATATTTAATAGCGATTTGATTATTGCCAAATTCAATCAACTTATAGTTAATAAAAGTTCTGAAGGTGATAAAAAGGGAGAGGGGCACTAGTACAATAAGCACTAAATAAACATACCAGGTGGCATTCTCATCTCCCAAAGCCTGAATAAGGCTCATTCCAATTACCGAGTAAGATAACACCAAGAATAATGTAAATGAGACAAGTGTGTTTGTTAACGGTTTTGAGGTTAGCAACTCTTCAGTTTTTATGTATTTCAAATATAAAACTAATTTCAGATCCTGCTTGGTCAAATTATGCAGGATTGTTTTGATACTAGGTAAATTAGTGAGACCATTCTAATTAATAGTTGTATGGACTAACCAGCATCAGTCAAATTGTTTATCTTTTGCCTTTTCATCTAGTATCACCAACTTAGAATTGGGTTAAATAATTTATATTGAACCACAATGCTTTCCAAAAAGTGTAAATATGCTATTCATGCGCTAGTACACCTGGCTAAAAAATACCAGCAAGGACCTGTGCATATTCAGGTGATAGCTGATAAGGAAAAAATTCCCAAGAAATTTCTAGAAGCCATATTGTTAGAATTACGAAAGGCTAAAATTCTGCAAAGCAAGAAGGGCAAGGGCGGAGGGTATTATTTGCAAAAGAAACCTGAAGACATAAGCCTGATAGAAATTATTCGCCTCATGGATGGTGCTATTGCCATGCTTCCCTGTGTTTCGCTCAACTACTACGAGCCATGCGAAGAATGCAGCGATGAAAAAGAATGTAGCATCCGTACTGCCTTTATTGGTGTAAGAGATGAGACCTTACGCATTCTTGCGGATAGCACGCTCAAGGAGATGATAAACAGGAGTGAATCGTAGCGTTGGAAGGCTACGAATTCTGTGAGTGATTTATCTGTAGAATAAGCCAAAGCCTTAACTCAGATTAATAATTACCTGGTACTCGATCGGATCACCAGTAAAACTCCTATTACAATAATTATTGCGCTGATCAGTTGAGCAAGTAAAACGGGCTCATGCAGAATGAATATTCCAAAAAACGCACTGAAAATAGGGAGCATGTTGTAAATAGTGGCTGCCTTTGTAGATCCGATTCCGACAATGGATTTGTTCCAGAGATAAAATGATAAAATAGATGGCCCAATTCCAATATAAAGAAGCTGGATAATATTTTTTGGATAGAAGCTGATTTCAGTTGAAAGCCATATTTGTTCTCCAATGAAAATAGGAAGGAGCATCAATTCGCCTAAAATGAAAGTTGTAGACACAAAAGATAGATTGCCAATGGCAGGATTCTTCAGCTTAACCAACACGGAGTAGGTTCCAAATATACTGGCTGCGGCCGCCATGAGCAGATCCCCTTTATTAAACTTGAGCTGAAGAAAAGTGAGCGGATTACCTTTCGATAACAATACCAGCAGCCCTGCAATAAGAATTAAAAATCCAATGATCTGCCTTATTGACAGTTGCTCCTTGAAGATGATTCTATTGAGGACAACCACGTAAAGAGGCGCGGTGATGGCAAAGAGTGACAAGTTAAGCGCAGAAGTAAAATGGGCAGCTAGATATATTAATGTGTTAAATAGTGTGACGCCAAGAAATGAAAGGCCTACCATCAGTCGCCATTGGGTAAGCAGCAACAGGTAATCTCTCTTTAAGTATGGAATTGCAAAAGGAAAGACCACAATGGTGGCAATCAGCCACCTAAAAAATGAGATGGAAATGGGCGTATAGACCTCATTTAGTCCACGGGCTACAATGAAATTGCCTGACCATACTATTGTTGCTAGTAGTGCCATCAAATATCCGGACTGGGCGATTTGCTTCTTCATTCCATTGACTTTCAAATATGGCTATTAATTTGAGTTATCTTATGGCTTGTTATAATCAAATCGACCAATAGGATCCAGCCGTGATATCCAATTTGACAACATAAACTGCGGGGAAGGGAATTCATGATTCGGATTTGCTAAATCTGCTCAAATCCTCAATATGATTTTGGAATCAAAAAGAATAGCTATGTCTGGTTGATAAGATCTAATTGATATTTACTTTAATAACTGTGCAACATTGCCATAAGAGTTTCTTGCACGTTAACTCTTCATATACCCCTATGTATCCTTTTACATGGGGGTATTTTTTTGCATCTTGCGCGCAAATTTTTTCAACTACACATACAAACCACGAAATGGCATTACTTGAGAAGCAATTGTTAATTAAGAAGTCGATCCTACCTGGGGCGGGCAAGGGGTTATTCACGAGGAAGAAGATCAAAAAGGGAACTAGGATAGTTGAGTACAAGGGAGAGATTCTTTCCTGGAAGGAAGTGAAGAAGTTAGCAGATGATCGCAACGGTTACGTATTCTATATAAGTAGCAAACGATGCATTGATGCGTGGAACTATAAAAAGGCACTGGGGAGATATGCAAACGATGCCAGGGGATTAGGACGTATTAAAGGAGTGAAGACCAATTCAGAATATGTGGTGGACGGCAAGAAATGTTTTATTGAAGCCACCAAGGATATTCCTGCAAAGTCAGAAATATTTGTCGAGTACGGGAAGGATTACTGGACTGTGGTAAAAGATAATCTGGAGATAGATAAGAAGTGGGAAAAGAAGAATGGCAAGAAAGCCAAGCTCCCTCATCACAAGGCAACGAAAAGGATTAAATAATCTAGTTGTTCTTTATCACTTCTTCTTTCCCGCGCTCGATAGCAATCAACATTTCGTCCTTTACTTTCTTTATTCTTTCCATTTGAGATTCAAGATAAGCGCGAGCCTCCTCTTCATCTGCGGAATCGGGCAGGGGCTGAAAATCGTGCATCCAATCCATCATGGCTTTGTTGGCTGAATCTAATTGCAGGGCGACTTGTCCCAATGCCACTTTCCTCTCCTTCACCAAATTGGGTGAGTTGACAATTTTTTCTTTTATCTGCGACTGAATTTTATAGATGTCCTCCATTTTGGGCATTACCTCATCATGGAGATCCATCACTTTTTCATAGAGCGCCTGGTTTGGGTTTACATCTTCTCGTTCCTCCAATCCTTCTTCATTGTTTTGATTTGCCGGTTTTTCGCAGGCTGAAATAATTAATATAAGGACCAGAATGGTGTAGTGACTCAACTTCATTTCAATGTAATTTAGATGAACAAAATTAATCCTTTTTACTCTTTTTAGCTCCACTTCCCTTCCAAACACCAGTTAGGCTAGTGACTATTTTTGTAAAAATGTGATAATGGGTGCCTGTAATTCTAGAAATTATTGTTTTCTTAGCATTTCAGTTTGAATACATGACAAGCGAGCGATTTTATTTTTACTATTTTTTCTTTCAAACCCAAACGGGACTTGATCGAGGATCGCTTTGTTAAAAAATAAACACAGAAAAAATCTAAGAAAGTCCCGGAAGCCCGGGACTTTCTGTTTTTTACAACATATGAAATGAACAGAGGTAATAGAATACGTGTTGCGATTCAGGGAATTACCACCAGTTTTCATGAAGTGGCTGCCCTTCAATATTTTGGTGAGCGAGCACTAGTTGTGGAGTGTCTCTCATTTCATGACCTGTGCGAATCATTAAAGAAAGAGGAGGCCGATTATGCTGTGATGGCGATTGAGAATTCAATAGCTGGTAGTATTTTGCCTAACTACTTTTTATTGCAACAATATCATTTTAGTATTATAGGTGAAGTGTATTTGCCTATACACATGCACCTGTTGACTTTTCCGGGAGTATCACTTTCATCAATAAAAGTAATAGAATCTCATCCGATGGCCATTAGGCAATGTTCGGACTATCTGCAGCGCATGTCTAACATAGAGATTCGTGAGAGTGAAGACACAGCCTGGTCCGCAAAAAAAATTTCACAAAATAAATTAGAGGACACAGCAGCCATTGCCAATGAACAGGCTGCCAAAAAATTTGGATTGGTAATTCTTGAGAAAAGAATTGAAACACATAAGAAAAATTATACCAGATTTCTTATCCTGTCCAAGACAAATGGTGTTCAGAAAGGCTGCAATAAGGCTTCACTGTCTTTTGAAGTAGCTAATGAAGTAGGCAGCCTGGCCAATGCGTTGATGACATTTAAGAATGAAGGAATCAACCTATCTAAAATTCAATCAGTTCCCATCATTGGAAAGCCATCTGAGTATACCATTCATGTGGATATTGAATGGCAAAAGAAAAAGAGGTATCACGATGCCATGCATCTTTTACTTCGACAAGTAAGGAATTTGAATGTTATGGGGGAGTATAAAAAGGCAGCTATTAAATTCTAGTTTTCATGATTGAATTTGCAGACAGAATAAAGAATGTAGAAGAATATTATTTTTCCAAAAAACTTCAGGAGGTAAGAAGTTTGGATAGCACTGAATTTCCGATTATCAATTTGGGAATTGGGAGCCCTGACTTACCTCCTTCAGTAGAAACTATTATGGCATTAAGTCATACAGCAGCTGATAGTGGCAGTCATGGATACCAAAGTTATAAGGGAATCGCATCGTTACGGGAAAGTATTGCTCAATTCTATAACAGAAAGTATTGTGTCACTGTTGATCCTGGCAGTATGATTTTGCCGCTGATGGGATCTAAGGAAGGGATCATGCACATCTCCATGGCTTTTGTGAATGAAGGAGATGAGGTTTTAATCCCTGACCCTGGCTACCCAACCTACGCATCAGTATCGCAGCTGGTAGGCGCTAGGATAAGAACCTATTGCTTGCTCGCAGAAAATGATTGGCAAATCGATTTTGAAGAGTTAGAAAGTAGAGATCTTTCTAAAGTAAAGTTAATGTGGATTAATACACCACATATGCCTACCGGGAGTATCCTTGCTAAATCGGGTATTGTCCGTTTATTTGAGTTGGCTAAGCGCCACAACTTCTTGTTGGTTAATGATAATCCATACAGTTTTATTCTAAATGATGATCCACAAAGTATACTATCTGTGGATGGAGCACTGGATGTGTGTATTGAGTTAAATTCACTGAGCAAGTCGCACAATATGCCCGGATGGCGCGTGGGTTGGTTAGTGGGTGGTGGTGATTACATCGAAGCAGTGCTGAGAGTAAAAAGTAATATGGATTCTGGCATGTTTTTGGGAATTCAAAAAGCAGCAGCTCAGGCATTGAAGCAACCTGATCAGTGGTTTGATTCATTGAATGAATCCTACTCTAAAAGAAAAGTAACGGCCTGTGAAATTCTTGATTTACTAGGTTGCGAATACTCATCCACTCAAGTGGGTTTGTTTGTTTGGGCGAAAGTTCCTGATCAAGTAGAGTCTGTGGAAAAATGGATTGACGTTATACTCTACGAATCTAAAGTTTTTATTACCCCTGGATTTATTTTTGGAAAAGCGGGATCTAGGTTTATTAGAATATCATTATGTGCTGATGAAGTTAAATTGGAGGAAGCCAAAAAGAGAATATCAAATTGGGTAGCAGCGACCAAAAGTAATCCGACACTAATAAACGATCTAAAGTAATGAAAACGGTCATAATTGGGTTGGGTCTCGTTGGCGGATCAATGGCTATTGATCTCCGAAAGCGTGGTATAGCCACTTCGTTAATTGGGGTTGACGAGAACGAAGATCATTGTGGTGAAGCAGTGAGGTTGGGAATCGTTGATGAAACCAATTCAATTCAAAATGCTTTAGCAGTTGCTGATATGGTGATAGTTGCTGTTCCGGTAACCGCTATTACTAAATTAATTCTACAGGTTCTTGATCGTGTTGATGCAGGCACCATTGTGATGGATACGGGTTCTACTAAGGCATCCATTTGTAAGTTAGCTAGTGATCATAAAAACCGAAGTCAGTTTGTGGCGGCCCATCCCATTGCCGGAACTGAAAACTCTGGACCCGGCGCTGCCCTCTCCGGTCTTTTTCGAAACAAGACCATGATTGTATGCGAGCGTGAAAAATCATCAGAGAGGGCACTTGCTGTTGCAGGAAAAGTTTTTGACGCACTCGAGGTAAAACCCATTTATATGGAGCCGGTAGAACATGATAAGCATGTGGCATATGTGTCACATCTGTCGCATGTGAGCTCTTTCTTGTTGGGGCAAACAGTAATGGATATTGAAAAGGACGAGAAGAATATTTTTGATCTCGCAGGAAGCGGATTTGCGTCCACTGTGAGGTTGGCTAAAAGTTCACCAGAAATGTGGGCTCCCATCTTTGAACAAAACGTTGATTATTTGAGTCAGGCACTTTTAGAATACATTATGCACTTGCAACGATTTCATTATCACCTGATGAAAAAGGATACTAAGGAGATTCATCGGATTATGACAGAGGCCAATGAAATACGAAGAGTGCTGAGTGGAATTGAATTAAAGGATCAGAAGCATAAAGAAGTTGAATCAATAATTGAATAACGTAAGAATAAAGGATATGAAGAAGGAATTGCAATTAGAAGCCCTAAGCAGCTGGGTCAATGCAGAAAGACCTCTGATTATCAGTGGGCCTTGCAGTGCGGAAAGTGAAAATCAAATGGTGAGTACGGCTAAGTTATTAGCTACAACGGGTAAGGTAAACGTGCTACGAGCCGGCATCTGGAAGCCACGCACCAGGCCAGGGCAATACGAGGGAGCGGGAAGCGAAGGCTTAAAGTGGTTGATGCAGGCCAAAGCTGAAACGGGTTTGCCGGTTGCAACTGAAGTAGCGAATGCTTCGCATGTGGAGCAATGTCTTAAAGCTGGAGTGGATATACTTTGGGTAGGAGCACGCACTACAGTCAATCCTTTTTCAGTCCAGGAAGTTGCCAATGCCTTGAAAGGAGTGGATATTCCGGTGATGGTAAAAAATCCGGTAAATCCTGATCTGGAATTATGGATCGGAGCGTTGGAAAGGCTAAATCTTGCAGGAATAAAAAAACTGGCAGCTATACATCGCGGATTTTCATCTTTTGAGAAAGGTCTATTTCGCAATGCGCCCATGTGGAATATTGCCATTGAGCTTAAAACCCGATTTCCGGAACTGGATATTATTTGTGACCCCAGTCACATCGCTGGACAGCGTGAACTGATTCCTTTCATTTCGCAAAAAGCAATTGACTTGGATATGGCAGGACTGATGATTGAAAGTCACATTGAACCTTCTGTGGCGTTAAGCGATGCCAAGCAGCAAGTTACTCCATCGGCATTGGCCAAGATATTGGACGGCCTCGTGGTAAGAACACCATCAACATCTAACAAGGAATTTAAAAATACGCTGACCATACTACGAGAGCAAATTGATCGACTGGATGATAAGATTATGCAAACCATGGCGGCCAGAATGAAAATTTCTGAACAGATTGGTAATTACAAACGCGACAGTAAGGTGACCATTTTGCAAGTGAATCGCTGGGAAGAAATTATCCAAACCCGAATCGCGCAAGGTAATGCCATGGGGCTTGGGGATGACTTTATCAATAATTTATTGAAACTCATTCACCAGGAGTCGATTCAAATACAGCAGCGAGTAATGAACAAGGAGACCCAAAAAGTTTAGCCACAAGTCTGACAATCATCGATTGAGAGTTGGTTGTTTCAAAAGGAATAGCCTTTATACACTTCCCTTCTCCACAAAAATAGTTTGTGTCGGATATGCGAATTCAATATGCTTTTCGGCAAAGGCTTCAAAGATTTGAACGTTAATAGATTGCTGAATATCCATGTATTTGGCGTAGTCTGGTTCATTAACAAAATAAACCGTTTCAAAGTTTAAACTAAAGTCACCATAGGAAGAAAAATGGCACCTGTCCATTTGGGCGTCTGGCTGATCTGTTATTATTTTCTTAATGATTTCAGGAATTTCCTTAAGTTGAGCAGGAGTTGTTTGATAAGTAACCCCCAGGGTAAAGAGAATTCTTCTCTTCTCCATCCGCTTGAAGTTGTGCACCCTTGAATTGGTCAGGTCACTATTCGAAATAATAATTTGTTCTCCTGAAATACTTTTGATCCGAGTGGTTTTGATTCCAACATATTCAACATTCCCACGCTTATCATCAACTACGATGAAATCGCCTATTTCAAAAGGACGATCAAAGAAGATAACAAAATAGTTAAATAGGTCACCTAAAATAGTTTGTGCGGCAAGAGCTACTGCCAATCCACCAATTCCAAGACCGGTGATAATGGCTGTAACATCGTATCCCAGATTGTCAAATAGGAATACGAGACCCAAGGACCAAATGAGGATGTTGATCACGATCATCACACCCCGCAATTGCTTTATTTTTTCATCACCTCCATCTTGATTCTTCATATAAGATTCAAGTAGAATTTTAATTAATGAGGTGGAAAGCCGGATGACATAGAAAGCAAAGGCGACAACGAACGCATTTTTAATTACTTGAGTTGCATATTCGGTCAAGATGAGCGTTTGCAAGGCAAAATACATGACTCCCACATTGAGCATAGGCAGAACGAAGCGCTCAACGGCACTGACTACGTAATCATCTAAATTTGTTTCTGTAGTGGCAGCCCACTTCTTCAATCTGGTCAAGATGCCTTTCCTGAACAAGCGAATAATCAGCATTCCTCCTAGTATGATGCCTGCTGCTGTTAGATAGCTTAGCGCGCTATTGCCATAATAGACTGTGTCTAAATATTCCATGCTTACTATTAAATTAGTTTTAGCGAGCTCAAAGTTATATGCTACAAGGCGGTTACCCAATAAAATACCGTTGGAGTTTGGATTGATCATACCGATGAAGAGTGAAGGCTCGGACAAATGGGTACTCAAATGGCTGTGAATAATCTATTTTCCTTGTTTGCTGTTTCAAGTAAAGTTAATTTGCGCTAGAGAGAAAAATATTGAGTCAGAAGAATTGAATTGCTTTACCTCTGGAACTGGAATATTATTATAGTTCAAAAGATTTAAGCTATTCGTTATTAACTTCAATCAAGACCGACTATGGTGGTACTAGTGCTCTCAATGCCATGGCCTTCTATATTTAAAGCAAGGCGCCTCTATGTTTATTCCTAAAGAATTAGATGGCTCAGAACGAGGACATTAATCAATCGATGCTTCTATCTGTCAATACAAAAGCTTTTTGACGTATGAATGGCAACTGCATTGGCCTGTGAAAAAACCCATCAATTAAGCATTTCAGCCGGTTTTGGGGCATATTCAATGACTTTGGTCGATGATCGTAGATAGATATGACATTCACCTAGCGTCTTGTCAAATCCCTAACTTGCTGAAGCGTAAGCATTTGTATTAAATTTCATTAAATTAGGGTGCGTTAATAACATTTTTTAAGCTATACAG
>DATCZR010000051.1:0-4373 GCA_036525835.1 Cyclobacteriaceae bacterium | reverse complement strand
ACTTTACCAATCTCAACGGTGCGTATTGTTTCATCATCCTCCACTTCAGTGTTCATCAGCTCTTCGGTACGATCCAATCCTGCAAAAGCCTCTGTCAGCTGACTGCCAATATTGCTCATCTGAAATATCGGCGCGATTAAGAACCCGAGGAAGAAAGCAAACTGGGTGAGCTCCCCTGCAGTTAACTGATTTTCAGTGAGCATGTATCCACCAATGCCAATAATGCCTACAAGCGCCACACCAAAAAGAAAACTACCTGTGCTGGTAACAAAACTGGTTGTCTTCAAACTGCTTTTTACATTTTGAAAGATGCGTTCCACCCCCTGTTCAAAAACGACACCTTCCTGCTTGGCTGCGTTAAAACCCTTGATCACCCGAATGCCTCCAAAAGTTTGAGTGAGCCTTCCGGTAACCTCAGCCGTAATGGCACCACGGTCGCGAAAGATGGGTCTGATCCTACCAAAGGCCTTCATTGATATCACCCCAAAAAGTGATAAGGGAATGAGTGTAAATAATGTGAGCTTCCAACTAATTGTGATGAGAAAAAATAAGCATATGATGGCCGTTAACACACCACCAATTAATTGAAGAAAACCGGTACCCACCAGGTTCCGCACCCCCTCTACATCTGTCATCACCCGGCTAACCAGTTTTCCGGTTTGTTGATTATCAAAGAATCGTGTTGGCAGCCGTAATAAATGCTTCTGCACATCAGCCCGTAGTACAGAAATAAGATGTTGAGCCTCCACACTAAGCAGCATTGTTAAGGCATAGGAAACAACTGCGGAAATTAAAATAGAGGCTGATACCCCTACTAAAATCAGTTTCAGATTCGAAAAGTCTCCCTTACCGATTATATCATCGATGATTGGCTTCACTGAGTAGGGCAGCACAATGGATGAGAGCCTGCTGATGATGATCAATACAAATCCCAGCAGCAACAGCTTTCGTCTGGGCCAAACGATAGTCTTAAACACCTTGGCCATGTTAATTTTCTTCTTCTTCTCTGCCATATCGGATAATTAATGAAAATCCCCCAGTTTAGAGGGTTTTGGATGAGTTTTTAAACCGGTCTGCAAGTAAACAAATAATAGGCTATAGAGTTAGTCGAAAAATGAAAAGAAATATTGCATTCGCATGGAATTTGAGCAAGTTCACTTCAACCGACCGTTGATCGGTTAATAGCAAGCCGATTTGAATAGAATTTGCTAAACTGCGGTCGCTTTATCTGAATAACGTAACCTATGGATACCCAATCAATCAGAAGTCAGTTTCCGTCACTGCAACGTCAATATAATAAGCATCCAATGACCTACCTGGATGGGCCGGGCGGAACTCAGGTTCCTCAACCTGTAATTGATGCCATGGTTGAATATTATAAAACATCTAATGCCAACTCTCACGGCGCTTTTGTAACCGCCAACGAAACAGATCAAACCATTTGGTCAATGCGGGAACATATGGCTGCCTTTCTGGGCGCAGAGGGTCCTGAGAATATCTCCATCGGGCAAAACATGACCACGCTCAATTTCTCTCTGGCAAGAGCCCTTTCCAAAGTCTTCAAGCCAGGTGATGAAGTACTCATCACACAACTTGATCACGAAGCCAACCGTGGACCGTGGCTCACCTTGAGAGATTTTGGTATTAAGGTGAGGGAAGTGGCTTTAAACAGAGACGGAAAACTGGACTATGATGACTTTCGTCAAAAAATAAATGAAAACACCAGACTGGTGGCTATGGGTATGTCTTCTAATGCCATCGGTACAGTGAATGATTTTAAGCTAGTGAGAAAACTGACATACCAGTATAATGCCTGGTTATTATTGGATGCTGTTCACTATGCCCCGCATTTTTCAATCAACGTCCAGGATATTGGGTGTGACTTTCTCATCTGCTCAGCTTATAAATTCTACGGTCCTCATGTAGGATTGATGTATAGTAAACCTGGCCTTCTTGACCGACTGCCCACAGACAGGTTAAGAACGGCAGGACAAATCGCGCCGGAGTCAATAGAGACGGGCACACTCAATCATGCCGCTATCGCTGGTGTAAAGGCAGCTGTTGATTTTATCGCATCTTTGGGAAGCGGTGATTCTATTAGCGACAGCATTGTCAATGCCTTTGAATCCATCAGGACGCACGAACACGGATTGGCCAGCTATTTATACAATGAATTAAAAGGTGTTAACGGAATCACTTTAATCGGACAGGATTTTTCGAGCAAGCAGAGAACGCCAACACTCTCATTTACGCTGGAAGGTAAAACACCTTTGGAAGTGTGTGAGCATCTGGCCAAGTCCAATATCTGCGCCTGGGATGGACACTTCTACGCCATCAGAGCCATTGAATCGCTAGGTCTGCTCGAGCGTGGCGGAGTCACCCGATTGGGCATCTCTGTCTACAATACCCAAGAAGAGATGGATCATACACTGGCCGAAATCAAAAAGATTGCTTCTTAATTTTTAGGAGCGCCTGCGGTACCTTCCCAGTCGGGATCTGCCACTCCCTGCCAGGTGTTGGTATTTGAATCATAATGGATGGCGTGTACACGACCAAAACTACCCTGGCGATCAATCTCTTTTACCGGAAAACCCCAGTCTACAAACTGATTAATATCTGCTTTGGTCCATGATGACCCCAAATGGGTTTCTACCAGCATAGAATCAGAAGCATACACCCTACCTGCAGCAAGCGCTTCTCGCAGATTCATGTCCCGGTCAATAAACCTGCTGATGGTTTCAACTACGGCTGTCACGATCATGCTTCCTCCGGCTGCTCCCAACACCAAATAAGGTTTACCATCCTTGGTAACAATAAATGGTGAGATATGCGAAGAAGCGCGCGCTCCTGGTTTTGTTTCTCCTAAATAGCCGCCCATGGTAGAGGCATACAGAAAACCCAAGCCTGGTGTTGCCACCTTTGAGCCCATATTTGGCCCCAGCGACTGAGTAAGTGCAATGACATTACCATGCTTATCTGCCGCGGAAAGATGGGTGGTATGACCATTAACAGCCAACCAGGCCTGAGGAAGTTCAGTGCTTGCTGGCATGATATAAGCGGCTTTGGGAATGGCTTCTTCACCTATAGATGCAGCAAGCTGCTTCGCATATTCCTTTTCAATCAGCTGGCCGGCATTTTTCATGGTATCTTGTTTGTACCGATCTTCGTAGGCCAAGGCATTTGCCCCATATACCCATTTGCCCCATTCCGCCTCGCTTACTTCATGAAGTGGAAAATTTTCCATGATATTGAGCATCTCAATGACAATAGCGCCATAGGATGGCATCCACAAACCATTCAATTGAAAGCCTCTGTAATCGCCCGTTACAATTTGCGACTTCATCACCTGATACGAGGCCAGTGAAATGCTATCGAGATAACCTCCATTGGCCTTCATGTCTGCCAGTATTTTTTGTGCTATAGAACCTTTATAAAAAACGTCTGCTCCTTCGTCCCTGATTTGACGCAAGGTATTGGCCAGGTCGGCCTGAACAAATAGTTCTCCAGCAAGATGCGTTGTATCTCCATTGAGAAAATATTGAGCAGTGCCCTTATATTTTTCTATGGTTTTTACTGCTGATGCGCGTCTCATGGCTTCTCCCGGCAGTACGGCATATCCCTTTTCGGCATACCTAATTGCCGGCTCCACGACTTGCTCCAACGTCATTGTTCCTTTCTCTTCCAGTAAAGTTATAAGTCCTTTCACCACCCCCGGTACACCTATCGTTGGGTAGCCATGAGAAGCTTTGGTAGCCGTGCTTTGATCGTAATCCAATGGAGCTTGTGTTGTGGCATCATATCCTGAAACTGCTCCATCATTGGTTCGCACGATGGCCTGCAATCTACCACCCAATCCGCTCATGGTGGGCTCCACCACTGACAGCGCAAAGCCAGCTGCCACTGCAGCATCAATGGCATTCCCCCCTTTTTCGAGTATCTCCACACCTGCTCGGGTTGCCAACGGGTGGGCGGTAACCACCATACCATTTTCAGAAAATGCCTCTTGGGTATCTGCCGCCTGCTGCTCTTCTTTTCCGCATGAAAAGAGAGAAAGTGTGGTGGCCAGGATGATTGATTGAAGTGCAGTCTTATTCATAACTTAAATATACAAGACGTAAATCAATTCTTGTTCCCACCAATGACAAGCGGCTGTTTCAGTTTCGGAAAATTAAAAGTTTTGGAGAGCAAGCCTTAGACCGATTTGATCGGACGCACTAAACCTTGAAAAAAAATGTAACAAATAATTTGGTATTTAAAACTTTAACTAAATTCGCACTCGAAGATGGAATAGTTTTCCATTGAACACACAAACCACAACCAAAAAAGTAATGGCAAAAAAAGCAAAAAAGGCCGCTAAAAAAACAGTTAAGAAG
>DATCZR010000050.1:0-9401 GCA_036525835.1 Cyclobacteriaceae bacterium | reverse complement strand
ATCATCACAGCAAGTCCTACCATTAACATTTTAGAAAATGTCGCTACAGGTTCACTGAGCGAGGGCTTTCATATCATTACTGTCCGTGCTGAAGATCAAAATGGAGTTTGGGGTCTACCTGAAAGCAAACCATTTTATGTGGCCTTATCCTCCACAGCCTCTCAAAATGATATTGTGGCCATGGAATATTTTATTGATGCCGATCCGGGTAGAGGATTGGGGGTAGCTATACCCCTGGCACCTGCCGTTAATTTGAATGTGTTGGAAAATATTCCAACGGGTTCATTAGCTGAAGGTTTTCATCTGGTTACTGTTCGTGCGCAGGATCAATATGGAGTCTGGGGTCTGTCCGAAAGCAAGCCATTCTTTGTTACCCAGTCCACAACCATAGTTCAAAATAATATAGTGGCGATGGAGTATTTTATCGATGCAGATCCTGGAAGAGGATTGGGTGTGTCTATACCACTAACACCATCTATGAATTTGAATATCATCGAAAATATACCAACAGGTTTATTGACCGAAGGTTTCCATTTGGTTACAATAAGAGCTCAGGATCAGTTCGGTGTTTGGGGCTTATCCGAAAGCAAGCCATTCTTTGTTAACCAGTCCACAACCATTGTTCAAAACAACATAATGGCCATGGAGTATTTTATCGATGCAGATCCCGGTAGAGGGTCAGGTATTTCAATACCCATTACACCCGCTATCAACTTAAACATCCTAGAAAATATTCCAACATCTTCCCTATCGGAAGGTTTTCATCTGGTAACTGTTCGGGCACAAGATGAAAATGGAAATTGGGGACTTGCTGAGAGCAAGCCATTTTATGTTAGTCAATCAACGACTACTATTCAGAATAATATTATTGCGATGGAGTATTTTATCGATGTCGATCCAGGAAGAGGATCTGGAGTAGCTATTCCCGTCACACCAGCCATCAATTTAAACATCCTTGAAAATGTTCCCACTTCTTCTCTACCCATAGGTTTCCATATTCTTACAGTACGGGCACAAGATGAAAACGGAATTTGGGGACTTTCCGAAAGCAGGCCATTTGCAGTCCTGCCAACCCAGGCCATAAACCTGGTTGCATTGGAATATTTTATTGATGCCGATCCAGGTATCGGATCGGGAGTTTCCATACCACTTACTGCTTCTCCTTCAGTTAACATTTTAGAAAATGTATCCACGGCAAGTCTTTCCGAAGGCTTTCATGTATTTACTGCACGAGCACAGGACGATAGAGGGGTTTGGGGTCATTTCGAAAGTAAACCTTTCTTTGTCAGCCAGTCGAGCACGACCATTCAAAATAACATTGTATCGATGGAATATTTTATTGACGGGGATCCGGGGAGAGGATCTGGAATTTCCATTCCAATAACACCATCAGTCAGTTTGGACATCCTCGAAAACATTCCAACTACTTCATTATCCGCAGGCTTTCATTTGGTGACCGTCCGTGCTCAGGATGAAAATGGCAATTGGAGTCTTTCTGAAAGCAAACCCTTTTTTGTTAACCTCTCCTCAGTCGCCATTCAGAATGATATTGTTGCCATGGAATATTATTTTGATACAGATCCAGGACATGGAAATGGGATTCCAATAGTTGTGACTCCTTCTGTGGCAATCAATATGCTGGAGAATATTCCAACCGGAAGTCTCTCCAACGGAACACATAACGTATTTGTCCGGGCAAAGGATGTAAATAACGAATGGGGACTTGTAGAATCAAAAACTTTTTTTGTTGATGACAGCAGGCTTATTATCAACTATGAGTATGCCATTGATGTGGATCCTGGCATTGCCATGGCAACACAGGTACCCATAGTTCCTCCACAGGTTTCCATTGATGAAACGCTGCTTATTGATACAACTCCCCTTTCTGTTGGAAGTCACAATCTGATTGTTCGCATTGAGGATAGCAATTTATTTTGGAGCAAGACCAGCATAGTTCCATTTAATGTATGCCTGGGTGGAGTACCTAACTTCAGTGCGGCCCCAGTCTGTCTGGGTACCACTACAACATTTACAGACTTGTCGACAGGTGTATTGCCCGGTGATACCTATAGCTGGGATTTCGATGGCGATCTGGTTGAAGACGACAACACAATCGGAAATACCAATTTCACCTATGCAACAGCCGGATCGTACGTTGCGACCCTTACCATTGATCGATCAGGTTGCGCTGGATCATTTTCGGCAACCATTACCGTAGACATTCCTGCATCTGCCAATGCCGGACTGGATCAAACCATCTGCGAAGGCAATTCCATCAACTTGATTGGAAGCATTGGCGGATCGGCGTCAAGTGCAAGTTGGTCAGGCGGGGTAGGGAATTTTGATGATGCCACTAGCTTAACCCCATTCTATACCCACGATATTACTGAAGTGGGCGCAGGACCGGTTGTCCTTACATTAACTACAGATGATCCGATAGGTGTATGTCCATCTGCCGTGTCTAACATTAACATTACTATTTCTCCTTTACCAACTGCGAATGCCGGAACTAACTTCTCTGTTTGCTCAGGAAATCCGGTAAACCTGTCCGGGTTCATTGGTGGGGCAGCTACTTCTTCTACCTGGTCCACAAGCGGAGACGGAGCCTTTGATAATGTGGTGAACTTAAATGCCACCTATACAGCTGGTGCCAATGACATTACCAATGGATCTGTCGATCTAACCTTAACCACAGATGATCCAGATGGAGCCGGCCCCTGTGCGGCTGGCAGTTCAATCGTGACTATCACGATTGATCCTGCACCTTCAGTCAACGCGGGCGTTGATGTCACCATTTGTGCCACCGATGTGGCGACACTAACCGGCACCATGAATGTTGCATCCATCAATCCCGCATGGAGTACTTCAGGATCGGGTACCTTTTCACCTGCCAATACGTTGAATAGTAGTTATACACCAAGCGCCGCTGACATTGCAGCTGGTTCAGTTGTCCTGACTTTAACAGTAGATGGTACAGGCACTTGCCCTCAGGTGTCCGATCAGTTAGTGGTAACCATTGCCGCCCCCATCACGGCAGGCGCTCCAGCCATACAAAGTGACATTGGTCAGATATCTAATGTGGATGTCATCGGAGTATCAAGCATTAATCCTGGAGATATTATAACCGTTAGCATTTTACAAAACCCATCCAAGGGCACTGTCAGTATACAGAATAACAATACAATCAATTATTCACCCGCTGCAGGTACGGTAGGTGCCGATTCATTTGATTATCAAATCTGTAATCAGTGCAGTTTGTGCAGTAATGGCACGGTAGCAATAACCATTGTAAATGTACCTCCGGTGATTGCGCCACCTATCACCACAATCGAAAGCATTGCAGGTCTAAGTGTCACCATTCCGTTTCTCAGTTTTATTTCCGACATCAATGACAATATTGATACCAATTCAATTAAAATAGTTACTGGTCCCCTTAGTAATGCCGTGGCATCATTCGATGCTAGTTTCAATTTAACCATTGACTATTCAGGTACTCCGTTTTCCGGAACAGATCAAATCACTATTGAAGTCTGTGATTTGCTCAACGCCTGCACGCAAATAACATTGTTTATTGAGGTGGATGGAAACATCACAGTCAATAATGGCATCTCTCCAAATGGAGATGGACTGAACGATTATTTTAGAATCAATAATATTCAGTTTCTGGAGCCGCAAAATAATGTTTCCATTTTCAATCGATGGGGAGATAAAGTTTTCGAAATTGATAACTATGACAATCAAAATCGAAGATTTGAAGGAAGGAGTAACACGGGAAATGACCTTCCCAGTGGGATCTACTTCTATAAGGTAACATTCGTCAACGGAAGACCGGAGCTTTCAGGATATTTGACACTAAAGCGATAAGCATGAAAAAACTTGTACTTATAGCCCTAGCAAATCTCACTTTATTCAGTTTTTCCTTTGGGCAACAAGATCCGCTATATTCTCAATATATCAACAACCCGATGGTCATCAACCCTGCCTATGCCGGATTGAACAATAATCTAAATGCCTCACTTTCCTATCGCAGTCAATGGGGTGGTTTTGAAGGTAATCCAACCACTGTCAATATTAATGGCCATATTTCATTGGTGGACAACCGGGTTGGCACTGGTATTTTAGTCGTACAAGATAAAATAGGCAATGTGACAAACACAGAATTTCAGGTAGCTGGTTCTTATAAACTGCAGCTTGAGGACGCGACTTTTAGTTTTGGCATGCAGGCAGGAGTAATCAATTTCAAAAGTGATTTTAGTAAGCTTAACCTGGCCGATGGAGGTGATCCGGCTTTTACAGGTAACGAAAATTTGAGCAAGCCTAACATTGGTGCTGGGGTAGCGCTAAAGAGCGAACGTTACTTTGTAGGACTGTCTGTTCCTCGCTTATTGAGTACCACATTCAAAAGCAGTATGGGCGAACAGTTTGATCTTTACAACCAACACTTCTACCTTTTTGGTGCATATGTATTCAACATGGGTACGCGAATCAGACTTAAACCGAGCGTACTGTTTAAATCGGTGAAAGGGTCTCCCCTTTCGACTGACTTAAACTTTAACCTCAATATTGATCAACTCTATTCCGCTGGAATTTTCACCAGAAATTTCAATACATATGGATTGCAAGTAACCGCGTTGCTAAAAGACCAATTTAGATTTGGTTATACTTTTGAGATCCCAACAGCCAATTCAGTGGGCACGCAATTCAATACGCACGAATTAATGCTGGGCATAAAAATGGCTGTATTGACCTTTCACGAGCGCTCCATCAGTAATTTTTAGTTATTTCCCGACATTTGGGTTAATTTTCTACTATCAGGGCATCAATTCAGAACCATTTATAGGAATTGGTGTTCTTTGATACGAATGAAGGTAGCCGTATCCAGAAAAGAACATTTTAACGCAGCCCACAGGTTGTATAATCCAGCTTGGTCTGACGTGAAAAATTTTGATGTATTCGGGAAGTGTAGTAACCCCAACTACCATGGTCACAACTATGAACTAATTGTGACATTACATGGAGCACCTGATCCGGATACCGGCTATGTGTATGACATGAAAAAGTTAAGCGACTTAATCAAAGAACATGTAACCAGCCAATTTGATCACAAAAACCTAAACCTGGATACCACCTTCTTTAAATCAACGAATCCCACAGCCGAGAATATCGCCATTGTTATTTGGAGAATTCTGCGGCAGCAAATAGACAACCAGTACGATCTTAAAATCAAACTCTATGAGACAGAAAGAAATTTCGTTGAATATCCAGCCCATTAATATTGACAAAGAAGAGTTTGATGACGATCATATTCTTTCTTCCTGGGAAACTCCTGTACGGGCTGACGCCTTTGAATTGGATGACGATCAGAAGGTTGAAAAGATAGAAAAACATTTCAGGGAAATCATGACCATTCTTGGACTTGACTTGAATGACGACAGCCTCCGTGGCACACCTCGTAGAGTTGCCAAAATGTATGTGAAGGAAGTTTTTAGCGGACTCAATCCGAAGAACAGACCGCATGCCCGCCTTTTTGAAAATAAGTACAACTACGATCAAATGTTGGTTGAAAAAGACATCACGTTTTACAGCCACTGCGAGCACCATTTCGTACCTATTTATGGCAAGGCCCACGTAGCGTACTTTTCGGCAGGCAAAGTGATTGGATTGTCCAAAATCAACCGGATCGTTCAGTATTTTGCCAAAAGACCTCAGGTTCAGGAGCGCCTTACGGTTCAAATTGGCAAAGAAATGGAACGTGCACTGAATACGACTAGCGTAGCGGTGGTAGTAGATGCCAATCACATGTGCGTTGCCTCCCGAGGAGTAGGAGATACCAATAGCAAAACGGGTACAGCCTACTTTTCCGGCAAGTTTCTGGATGAAAACACCAAGCGGGAGTTTCTTAATTATATTAATAGCAAGTAAGCCGATCACTGGATCCTGGTCCCTTGATTATATTATCCAGGATCTAGTATCCAGAAACCAGCGTCCTAGATTCACAATTCAACTACCTTTTTAGTAGTTTAGCACCTCAACTTTATACTACTATTATGGTATTCGATTTAGACATGATTAAGGCTGTCTACAAAGCCTTGCCAGGTAGCATTGCCAAGGCAAGAAAGACAGTCAACAGGCCCCTCACATTAACAGAAAAGATTCTATTTTCTCACCTACATCAGGATATGCCTATGGAAAATTTTACCAGAGGTAAATCCTATGTTGATTTTAGGCCTGATCGGGTTGCCATGCAAGATGCCACCGCCCAAATGGCTTTGCTTCAATTCATGTCAGCCGGCATTTCTAAAGTAAAGGTGCCTTCTACCGTGCATTGCGATCACCTGATACTGGCAAAGAATGGTGCGACTCAAGATCTTAAAGATTCCATCACTGCCAGTGGTGAAGTTTTCAATTTTCTAGAATCTGTCTCTAATAAATATGGCATTGGTTTTTGGAAACCTGGAGCCGGCATCATTCACCAGGTAGTATTGGAAAATTATGGCTTCCCTGGAGGGATGATGATTGGCACTGATTCACACACCGTAAATGCGGGAGGCTTAGGTATGATTGCCATAGGCGTAGGTGGAGCTGATGCTGTAGATGTGATGGCAGGAATGCCATGGGAGCTTAAGTTCCCTAAACTAATAGGTGTGAAGCTAACCGGTAAATTGAGCGGCTGGACAGCTTCCAAAGATGTGATTTTAAAGGTAGCTGGTATTCTCACTGTGAAGGGTGGAACCGGAGCCGTGGTTGAATACTTTGGACCTGGTGCAGAGAGCTTATCATGCACAGGTAAAGGAACCATATGCAACATGGGTGCCGAAATTGGTGCCACCACTTCCACTTTTGGTTATGATGAGAAAATGGCGCAATACCTGCGTGGTACCGGAAGAAGTGAAGTGGCAGACTTAGCTGACAAAGTAAAAGAACACCTCACCGGTGATCCAGAGGTGTATAAAAACCCGGAAAAATATTTTGATCAGGTAATTGAAATTGACTTGTCCACTTTGGAACCACATGTGAACGGACCCTTTACTCCGGATAGGGCCATTGCTATTTCCAAATTTGCAGAAGAGGTAAAAGCCAACAACTGGCCACAGCGATTAGAGGTTGGATTGATTGGATCCTGTACCAATTCTTCCTATGAGGATATTACCCGCTCCGCGTCGCTAGCCAAGCAAGCGGTAGATAAAAAACTAAAAGCGAAAGCAGAGTTTACCATTACACCGGGTTCGGAAATGGTACGATATACCGTAGAACGTGATGGCTATCTCAAAACTTTTGAACAAATGGGTGGGGTTGTATTAGCCAATGCTTGTGGACCTTGCATCGGACAATGGGCGCGACATTCCAATGATCCCGACCGCAAAAATTCCATCATCACATCTTTCAATAGAAATTTTGCGAAAAGAAACGATGGCAACCCTAACACTCATGCCTTTGTAGCTTCACCGGAAATTACTACCGCTTTTGCCATTGCCGGGGATCTTACATTCAATCCGTTGACCGACTCATTAACCAATGAAAACGGTGAACAGGTAAAATTGGATGAACCGCGTGGCATGGAATTTCCTCCGAAAGGATTTGATGTAGCGGATGCAGGTTACCTCGCTCCTGCCAAAGACGGCAGCAAGGTAAAAGTGAAAATTGGAGAAAACTCAAAACGCCTTCAAGCTTTAAGTCCTTTCCAACCTTGGGATGGTAAAAACCTTACCGGAATGAAATTGCTGATCAAGGCCAAGGGGAAATGTACAACAGACCATATTTCTATGGCTGGTCCGTGGCTGAGATTCAGAGGTCACCTGGACAATATTTCAAACAACACATTGACAGGAGCGGTAAACTTCTTCAATGAAAAAACAGATAATGTCAAGAATCAGTTAACCGGCCAGTACGGTGCAGTACCCGATACTCAGCGCGCTTACAAGAAAGCAGGAATTCCCACTATTGTGGTTGGTGATCACAACTACGGAGAAGGATCATCTCGCGAGCACGCGGCCATGCAACCGAGACATTTGGGTGTTCGAGTTATTCTGGTGAAATCTTTTGCCCGAATCCATGAAACCAACTTGAAGAAGCAGGGTATGCTGGGCTTAACATTTACCAATGAGGCTGACTATAATAAAGTGAAGGAAGATGATACGATTGATATCATTGACTTAACCAGCTTTGCTCCGGGCAAACAACTTACCCTGGTGTTGAATCACAGCGATGGCACAAAAGACACCATCAAAGCCAATCACACCTACAATGCGGGGCAAATTGGATGGTTTAAGGCTGGCTCTGCGCTGAATCTGATTGCAAAATCTCCTGAAGATAAAAAGAAAGGGGAGAAAGCCGTGAAGAAGATTGTCAACAAGGCTAGAAAAACCAAGAAAAAAGTCACCAAGAAAGCTACTCCAAAAAAGGCCAAGAAGAAAACCGCTAAAAAGGTGTCACCCAGGAAAAAAGTGGTTAAAAAGACAACTAAGAAAGTGAAGAAGGCAGTTCGTAAAGTGAAAAAGGCAGCCAAGAAGACAAAGAAAAAAGTGGATAAAGCTGAAAAGCGCGTAACCCGTAAAGTAGCTAAGAAAGTGACTAAAAAGAAAAATAAATAATCATGAAAAAGGAAACCAAACAAATGATAACACCTACTCGATCATTGACAAAAGAAACGGAGGCGTTGTTGAATAAGCAAATCGTGATGGAAGGAAAGTCTTCCGCGTACTATTTATCCATGGCTTCCTGGTGTGAGACCAAAGGATATGAAACTTCCAGCCAATTTTTGTATAATCACGCCGAGGAGGAACGGATGCACATGCTAAAACTTTTCAAATATGTTAATGCAGCTGGAGGCCATGCGCTCCAACCTGAGGTGAAAGGCATAAAGCACATCTTTAAAAGTCTGCGAGAAGTTTTTGATCAAACCCTAGAACATGAAATTGCGGTAACCAAATCTATCAACGAACTGGTTGACCACTGTTTTAAAATCAAGGATTTTGCTACGTTCAATTTCTTACAGTGGTTTGTGAGTGAGCAACGCGAAGAGGAAACACTGGCACGCAGGGCAGTTGAATTGTTTGAGCTAATTGGAGAAGATGGTGTTGGCTTATTTATGATCGATCAGGAAATAGGCAAATTGGAGGCTTATGCAGCTAAGGTGGCCCAGGCACAGGCTCAGGCTCAGTAGATTTAAGATTGAGTTTAAGCAGCATTAAATTCAGTGCTGCTTAAATCACCTCATTCAATATCATCCGAAATTCATTCAACATCATGGCGGTGGCCCCCCATACAATTTCATTTTCAATTTTAAAATGAGGGGCTTTCATTGGATACACGTTGCCCGCTAAAATTTCCTGTTCCTGAAGGGCAGTGTCTGGAAGTATGCTTTGAATATCCCCATGTAATATTTTGGCTACTTCAATTGG
>DATCZR010000049.1:0-3679 GCA_036525835.1 Cyclobacteriaceae bacterium | reverse complement strand
CTCACTACCTCTTCTCCAAGCACAAATTGGAAGGGTAAACAATGAAAACTAAAAATTTAATTCCCATGCTGCTGGCAGTGGCTCTGCTCATTTTATTGCTGGGTTGTATTGTCTGGGCCAGTATGGAATCAGATGTTTTTGTAGGTTTGGAGAAATTGATGGCCAACCGCTGGGGACTGACAACTTTACTGGACATTTATATCGCGTTAACTTTCATAGGTGTTTGGATAGGTGTCATGGAAAACAGCGTAACCAAGGGATTCATATGGACAATATCTCTCTATTTATTGGGTAATCTTGCAACACTCGTCTATTTTATTTATCGAGCCACCAAAAGCGACTCTTTCACCGAGATATTTTTGTCAAAATCTCAAAGATAAAACTTTGAGCTGGCGTAGAGCAAACAGTTTGAAAAGTAAGAATTACTAACATTTTTGAAAAATTTGTTGATTAATTTTCAACTGATTTTATTTTGAAAGATCTTTATGAAAATTACATCCGTGTTTAAAGAGAAAATATCCTTACCGCTGATAAATATATTAAAGCAGGGATTGAGCCCGGTAAAATTGGCCCTGGTGATTGCCCTGGGTATGACGCTCAGTGTTTTTCCGGTTCTGGGAACCACTACCCTTCTTTGCACCTTGGCCGCGCTGTTGCTTCATCTGAATTTACCAGCTATTCAAGTGGCGAACTACATGGCTTTCCCCTTGCAAATTAGTCTATTTTTTCCTTTTTTAGAAATCGGGAAAACCATTTCAGGAAGAAATCTGAAGGAAATCTCCGAGTCGACTCTGATTACCGCATTCAATGCCGATTTTTTTCAAGCAATCAGCGAATTATCACAATACTTGATTCTGGCCTGTTTCGGGTGGGCATTAGCTTGCATTCCCTTATTTTTTGTTCTTTTAATCTTTTTAAAGATTATTTTTAATAAGTGGAAAAAAATTTTCACCCAATAAAATGGGTCATAAAAGTATTAATTGATCAAGGTTTAAAGTTGAGGAGTACCATGTCAATCGATGCGATGAAAATAACATTGAAACTTGCCGCAATTTATAACGTGGCGTGGGGATCTATTGCCATATTGCTTCCCATACAAAGTTTTGAGGTTTTGGGAATGCCTCCTCCCCTATATCCTCAATTGTGGCAATGTATTGGAATGATTGTAGGAGTTTATGGTCTGGGGTATTGGATTGCAGGCACCAATCCATTGATTCATTGGCCGATAGTATTAGTGGGATTTCTTGGTAAGATTTTTGGGCCAATAGGATTTTCCATGGCCATCATGAAAGATGAGCTTCCTCTTATATTTGGGGTACATATTATTACGAACGATCTTATTTGGTGGATCCCGTTCTTTTTAATTTTGAAACATGTCTATACAAAAAATGGGAGTCATATGGAGCTAATTAAATGACTAAGCATCAACTCAAGAAATGTCCGGAAAGCCCCAACTGTGTTTCCACCCAGACACAGCAGAAAAACAAGAAGATGGACCCCATTCCGTTTGATTTGGATCCCAAAGAGGTCAAAAGTGTTATAAAAATGGTTGTCGAAAATCTTTGAAGAATAAAATTACAAAGTGAATCCACCCACTACTTAGACTACATCTTTAAGAGCAAAATATTCGGTTTTACAGATGATGTAGAGTTTGTACTTGATCCAGAACATAAGCTTATTCATTTTCGGTCCGCTTTTCGGACAGGATAAAGAGATATGGGGGTGAAAAAAGAACGGATTACTGAAATAGGAAAAAAAGTTAAACAAGCCTTAAAAAAACAAAACTCCTTCTAAATAACTTAGCAACCTTTCTGATGAAAGTTGAGATGGGGACTTAGAGTTTTTTAATATTTAATTATCTCTGGTTTTAATTGTGTTTATCCGGGGCGTTTCTAAGCCGCTGTTAGTCAAATTCTTAAGGTTTTGTTGATTATCCGGTTTTTCAAGGAGATTATTATGATTGATCATTCCATATACCTATACGCTATGGCGGCGATTTTAGCTGTTGGTTTTATCACATGGATTATCAGTCTTATTCTTGAAGATGTAAGTATTGTAGACAGTGCATGGCCGCTTATGTTTCTTTTAGGAACTGTAGTTTTAGCATTTGATGTCAACGACTACAATTTTCGCACTCAGATTATTCTTTCTATGGTTTTATTGTGGTCAACACGACTTTTTTTTCATTTAACATGGAGGAATTGGGGTGAACCTGAGGATCGTCGATATCGACTTATTCGTGAAAAATTTGCACCCAATTTTGCCCTTAAAAGCCTCTTTATAATTTTTATATTTCAGAGTGTTCTTGCCTGGGTAATTTTGATACCTCTCTGGCCCGCGATTACAAATAACGTTACCTTCAGTTTTTGGGATGCCCTTGCCATTGCGCTCTGGGTTGTCGGCTTCTTCTTTGAGTCGGTCGCGGACTGGCAGTTGAGTCGATTCAAGTTAAATCCAGCCAATCAGGGAAAAGTAATGGCGCAAGGTTTGTGGCATTACACACGTCATCCTAACTACTTTGGCGAGTGCCTCCTATGGTGGGGATTCTATCTGTTTGCAGTGAGCAGTGATGCTTGGTGGAGTATCCCCGGCCCGTTACTCATCACCTGGCTACTATTAAAATTTTCCGGTGTGGTTATGCTTGAGGAGACCATAGTAAAACGTCGTCCAGCTTATCGTGAATACATTGCTAATACCAATGCCTTTATCCCAGGTCGTCCAAAATATAAGGTGCGAACTATGGAAACTGAATAAGAGCTTACATGAATAATAATATTATTTACAAGTAATTGGAATTTTTAATAATTGCTTCTACAATTTCAAAAAATTTTAATACCTTAGAAGCATTACAGTTAGGAGTTCAAAAAGAAATGAAAAAAGTAATTTTTAATACTTTCTTGCTTATCTGCTTTCTTGTTGCGTTGGGATTATCTGCATTTGCTTCTGAAGAGCGTTTGTGGGAATTCAAGGTCTACCTGGACAAGAAAGAAATCGGTTATCAATACTTTAAGCTCACACCGAAGCCAAACGGGTCAAATGTATCGATTGAAGCCAAGTTCGATGTCGAGTATCTCTTTATTAATTTTTATAACTACCGGCACAACAATAGAGAAGTCTGGCGAGACGGATGTCTGCAGTCGATTGATTCGAAAACAGTTGATAATGGCGAGAACTTTTTTGTAGCTGGATCAATGCAGAGCGAGGTCTTTACTATAAAAAGCCAGGCGGGTGAGCAGCGTTTAAAAGGGTGCGTTAAAACCTTTTCTTATTGGGATGCCGACTTTCTGAATAGCACTCATCTTCTTAACTCGCAGACAGGAGAATTCTCACCTGTTGAGATCCGCGAGCTTGGCAGCACAGAGATTAATGTATCTGGACAGTTAATTCCAGCGGTTCATTATCATCTTTCAACCCGAAATTTTGAAATCGAACTTTGGTATTCGCCTGATCATTCCGAATGGCTTGCGCTTCGGTCAACAACGGTCGACGGCAATGTACTCAGATACGAGAGATTGTAGGAGAATTGTCATGAGATGGTCTAATTTTTTTTTGTGATTTTTTTAATTCTTACTTCCTGCGTAACCTATGCGCCTATTAAAACGGAGAGTGAAATTGATTTGAATCGCTTTATGGGTGATTGGTATGTCATTGCAAATATTCCTACATTTATTGAGGAGGG
>DATCZR010000048.1:0-29028 GCA_036525835.1 Cyclobacteriaceae bacterium | reverse complement strand
TCGAGAATAGAACCTTTGAAGTAGAGGTTTTACTTCCTCCGGTAGAGTTTATATTGAAACCAAATCAAGTGGTAGTACTTCAACTAAGAGACTATTTAAATGAAAGTGCATTGGCTGTGCCTACTCGTTTGATTCAAAAAGATGAAGAAGGCCAATTCATTTATGCGGTAGATAAGCGTGGCACGGGCAATGTTGCCAGGAAAATCCATGTAACAGCAGGAATATCATCTGACAATCAGACAGAAATAATTTCAGGGTTGAAGGGTGACGAGTTGATTGTAGATCAAGGATTTCGTGACCTAACAGAAGGTGTAGAGGTGGCTATTGCTGAAAATACAATAGGTGTGGCTGAGGTAGCAAAGAAGATATAAACAGTAAATCAGCCAGAGGTTATGAGTGAGAATAATAAGGATCTGAAAATTGATAAAGAATTTAAGTTAACCACTTTCGCAATCAACAACAGAACCACAGTTGGGTTCCTGGCCTTTTTGATTGCAGTGATGGGGATATTAACTTATATCAGTTTACCAAAGGATAGCTATCCGGAGATCAAACAACCTGTAGTTTATATTGGCACACCTTATCCCGGAAACTCTCCTATAGATATGGAGAATCTCGTAACCCGAGAGCTTGAAAAGGAGATAAACACAATTTCTGAAGTCGATAATATTAAGTCTACCTCGGTTCAGGATTACTCAACGATTATTGTTGAATTCAATACGGATATGCCTGTTGAAGATGCGCTCACAAAAGTGAAGGACGCAGTAGACAGGGCAAAACCAGAATTGCCTGTTGATTTACCTAGCGATCCCAATGTTTTTGAGCTCAATTTCTCGGAGTTTCCAATCATGAATATTAACCTGTCTGGTAATTATTCATTAGAGCAGCTAAAAAACTATGCAGAGTATCTGGAAGATGAGATTGAAGGCATCACGGAGATTTCAAAAGTTGAAATTCGTGGAGTGGATGAGAAAGAAGTAAAAATTAAAGTTGATCCTTATTTGTTAGAGGCTCGAAAATTGAATTTTGCTGATATTGAAAATGCCATTAATGCAGAGAATGTTACCCTTTCAGGAGGAAATATTCTTGACGATGGAATCCGCAGAACACTTCGTGTAGTGGGAGAGTTTTCGGATCCAAGGCAACTTTTGGATGTGATCATTAAGAATGAGAAAGGCAACATTGTTTATTTACGAGATGTTGCTACCGTAGATTTTGATTATGTAGAAACTAAAAGCTATGCAAGGCTGGCGAAAAAACCAGTCGTGATGGTAGACGTTATCAAACGCAGTGGACAAAATCTGCTTAACGCCACAGATAAAGTCAATGTTGTGCTGGCGAAAGCAAAAGCTGAAGTGTTCCCGGCTGATCTTAATGTGAGTATTACGAATGATCAGTCTTCTTTCACAAAGGAAATGGTGAGTAGTCTAGAGAATAATATTATCTCTGGTGTGATTGTGGTGGTAGCTGTGCTGATGCTTTTCTTAGGTACACGAAATGCACTTTTTGTTGGATTAGCCATACCATTAAGTATGCTCCTGTCCTTCCTTGTGCTTGGCGCAATAGGTTATACCATCAATATGATGGTGCTTTTTGGAATGATCATGGCCTTGGGTATGCTGGTGGACAATGGTATTGTAGTGGTTGAAAACGTTTATCGCTTATTTGAAGAGGGATACGATCTTTGGAGCGCAGCCAAACTTGGAGTTGGTGAAATTGCGTGGCCCATTATTGCGTCAACGGCTACAACACTGGCAGCGTTTCTGCCCTTAGCGATGTGGCCTGGTATTATGGGCGAATTCATGAAATATCTTCCGATTACATTGATCATCGTATTATCTTCATCTCTATTTGTGGGTCTTGTCATTGTTCCTGTGATAGCCTCTCTATCCATGAAGCATGAGAAGGACTCTAGTGTGGATAAGAAAAAGATGTGGAAAAGGGTTGGTATCTATTTTGGCGTTGGTGGGTTGATTATTGCCTTGCAAGTGTTTTGGTTAGGAAATATACTAATTGCGCTTGCCTTACTCACTTTATTGAACGTATTCGTTTTCGTGCCGGCATCTCACAAGTTTCAAAGTAGTTTATTGCCAAGGCTCGAGACGAGGTACTCACGAGTAATCGAGTTTGCGTTACGGGGGAAGAATCCAAGATGGTTTTTTCTGGGTGCAGTGTTTACATTAATTATGTCGTTTGCGTTAATGGGGATATTCCCACCGAAGGTGATTTACTTCCCGGTAAACGTTCCGAAGTATATCAATGTCTTTATTGAATACCCGGTGGGCACTGACATTGAAGAAACAAACAAGTTCACCCAGGCGATTGAAGATAAGGTGATTGCGCTGGTGGAACCTTATGGTGTTATCGTAGAGTCTGTTATTGGGAATGTGGGACAAGGAACAGGGGATCCAAACGATCCTTCCAACATTGGTCAGGGAGATACGCCAAATAAGGCCCGTATTACAGTCAACTTTGTTGATTTTAAGTACAGGAATGGCGTAGACACAAATGTTATTTTGGATGAGGTAAGAAATGGAATCCAGGGATATCCGGGTGTAACTGTAACGGTGGATAAGAATGCCGATGGCCCGCCTACCGGAAAACCTATTCAAATTGAGCTCGCAGGAGATGACTATCTGACTTTGACAAAATTGGCAGAGGATATGAAGAAGACCATCAACGAATCAGGTATTCCCGGTATCGAAAAATTGAAGACCGATTTAGAAACGGGTAAAACAGAACTGATTGTTGATATCGATCGGGAGAAGGCAAGAAGATTTGGTCTATCGACTTATTCTGTGGCCAATGAAGTGCGCACATCGCTATTTGGAAAGGAAGTGTCAAAATTCAAGCAAGGCGAAGATGATTATAAAATTCAGCTTCGACTGGCAGATAAGTATCGCTATGATGTTGATGCATTGATGAATAAGAGTATTACTTTCCGGGATCAGACCAATGGAAGAATTTCTCAAGTTCCGATTTCATCTGTGGCCAAGGTTGAGCTTACATCAACATATGGTTCTGTTAAACGAAAAGATCTTAAAAGGCAGATCACCATAACATCGAATGTGCTAACAGGCTATAATCCTACGGAAATCAATGATCAGATTAAGGGCTTATTGGCAGATTTCAAAATGCCTCCGGGTTACTCATTTAAGTTTGGTGGGGAACAGGAAAAGCAAGCCGAGGAATTTAGTTTTCTTGGAGGTGCATTAATGCTTGCTGTATTTCTGATTTTCTTAATCATTGTTGCCCAGTTTAATAAAATCACTGCTCCGCTAATTATCATGACATCTGTGATATTTAGCACCATAGGTGTTTTTCTGGGTCTACTCATTTTCAGAATGGACTTCGTGGTAATTATGACCATGATCGGTATCATATCATTGGCGGGAGTTGTAGTGAACAACGCCATTGTGTTGATTGACTTCATTGAATTGAAGAAAAACAGAATTAAGGAAGAAATGGGTGTGGATAAACTGCCAATGGATGTTGTAATTCGTGCTATAGCAGAAGCAGGAAAGACACGTTTGCGTCCCGTATTACTCACTGCCATTACAACAGTTCTTGGCCTCATACCACTGGCAGTAGGTATCAACATTGACTTTATCAAGTTTTTTCAGACTTATGATGCCGACTTCTATATAGGAGGAGATAGTGTAATCTTCTGGGGGCCTTTGTCATGGACAATCATTTATGGCTTGACCTTTGCTACCTTCCTGACACTGGTGGTGGTACCTGTTATGTATTTGTTGGTTGAAAAACTAAACCGGAGACTGGGAATAGGTTAAGCAATAGCATAATCCCATTCATAAATGAGAACACAAAAGCTGATGATGGTATTTGTTTTTGCGCTGATATTTCTGGCGATAGATTATTATGTATTCCAAGCTGTGCTACTGGTGAGTAAAAGCTGGACTGAAGTATGGCGTATAGGATTTCGATATGCTTTTTGGATTCCAACGTTGCTTTGTGTTCTCGCATTATTTTGGTGGGCTTTTGATAACCCATACGTTTATAGTGCCAATTTTCGCAATTGGGTTATCACAGGGATCGTAACAGTTTACTTCTCTAAAATATTTGCTGTATTATTTCTCTTTGCGGAGGATGTACAGCGAGGCGTGCGATACGTATTATCTCTTTTTAATGAAAACAAACCGGAAGGTCTTCCTGGAGAGCCAATTACGAGATCTCAATTTATGTCTCAGGCTGCGCTGGTAGCTGCAGCTGTTCCGTTTGGCGCATTTACCTATGGCATTATTTCTGGTGCCCACGATTATCGCGTTAAACGATTAACAGTCAAACTTCCTAACCTGCCCAAATCGTTTGACGGAATGAGTATCGGTCAAATTTCAGATATCCACTCAGGAAGTTTTTTTAATAAAACCGCAGTAAAGGGTGGTGTAGAGATGTTGATGAAGGAAAAGCCTGATGTTATTTTCTTTACGGGTGATCTGGTGAACAATGAAAGTGCTGAAGTAAAGGATTATATCGATGTGTTCAGCAAAGTGAAAGCTCCGTTAGGCGTCTATTCTGTTACTGGTAATCATGATTATGGTGACTATCACAAATGGGAAAGTGCTGATGCTAAAGCTCAAAATTTTCAGGACCTCATTCGTGCTCATCATGAATTGGGGTTTGATTTGTTACTTAATGAACACCGCTGGCTCGAGGAGAATGGCGACAAGATTGCCATAATCGGAAATGAAAACTGGGGGGCCGGTCGCTTTTCCAAATACGGTAAACTGGATCAGGCTTATGCAGGTACTGAGGAGGCAGCTGTAAAACTTTTACTAAGCCATGATCCAAGTCATTGGGATGCGCAGGTGCGAAAAGAATACCAGGACATTAATGTGACGTTTGCCGGCCACACGCACGGTTTTCAATTTGGGGTGGAGATTGGCGGTTTTAAATGGAGCCCATCTCAATATGTATATAGGCAATGGGCCGGACTATATTCAGAAGGCAACCAGCATCTTTATGTCAACCGCGGCTTTGGCTTTATCGGCTATCCGGGTCGGGTAGGAATCCCACCCGAGCTTACTATTTTGACCTTGAAAAGGGCCTGAGTTAGTGCAGCGATTCTTATAGGTTTCTTCTTTTTTTTGATTGCTGATTTCTGTCAAATGAAATTAGATCGTTGTTAGAATGTGGCTAACTTTAAGCCTCATTTTAACACCAATTCTGCATGAGCATTAGATGGCAAGGCGTTTTTCCCGCGCTTACTACCAAATTTACTTCTGATTTTAAGTTAGATTATATGCTTTTTGAAAAGAACCTCAAAGTCCAGTTAGACGCTGGAGTCGAAGGGGTCATTCTGGGTGGGACGCTAGGAGAGTCAAGTGTACTAAGCAATCAAGAGAAGTTTGACTTGGTGAAATTCACCGTTGAACAGGTTGCCGGCAAAGTTCCGGTAGTAATGAACATTGCTGAGGGAAGCACCGCTGAAGCGGTGAAACTGGCTAATGAAGCAGAAAAATATGGAGCCACAGGGTTGATGCTGCTGCCACCGATGCGTTACAAATCGGATCATCGGGAAACAGTTGCCTACTTCGCAGCAGTGGCTAAATCAACCTCACTTCCCATCATGATTTACAACAATCCGGTGGATTATAAGATTGAAGTGACCTTAGAAATGTTTGAGGAGCTCGTGCCTTATGCCAATATACAGGCCGTAAAAGAGTCCACCCGGGATGTCTCTAACGTCACGCGAATGATCAATAAGTTTGGTGATCGCTTCAAAATCTTATGTGGTGTCGATACCCTGGCGATGGAGGAAATGGTGCTGGGTGCTGATGGATGGGTTGCCGGATTAGTCTGTGCTTTTCCGCGGGAAACTGTTGCTGTTTATCGATTGGTGAAGGCTGGAAAATGGAATGAAGCGCTTGCTATCTATCGGTGGTTCCTTCCGCTATTGGAATTGGACATTCATCCCAAATTGGTTCAGTACATCAAGTTGGCTGAAGCAGAAGAGGGTATTGGCTCAGAACATGTTCGTCCTCCCAGACTGACGCTTGTTGGAGAAGAAAGAGAACAGGTTTTAAAAGTTATTCGTGAGGGAATCAAAAGCAGACCTTATTTAAAGAATTTGGTTTGAATTCCGTAGATACTGGATTCAGTCCCTCGACAATTCCAGTTTCTCCGTAATCATGCAGAGATAAATATTTAGAATAAAACTATAAATCATGTCATTCAAAGATGTAACGCTTACCGAAGTTGACTCCGCTGTACATGAAGCTCATATTGCTTTCTTATCATACAAAAATTTTAGTGGGAAGAAACGTGCCGAATTTTTGCGGGCCATTGCTGATGAAATCGAAGCGCTGGGAGATGAGTTGGTAAAAACAGCCATGAGCGAAACAGCACTACCGGAGGCAAGAATCATTGGAGAACGTGGTCGTACAACCGGTCACTGCAGGATGTTTGCTGACTACATCGAAGAAGGTTCGTGGGTTGAAGCCAGGGTGGACACGGCCATTCCGGACAGAACACCGGCACCGAAACCGGATATCAGAAAAAAACTGGTGGCACTCGGACCTGTAGTTGTATTTGGTGCAGCAAACTTTCCATTGGCTTATTCAACGGCTGGTGGAGATACCGCATCAGCCTTAGCGGCTGGATGTCCTGTAATTGTAAAAGCACATCCGGCTCATGCCAAAACTTCTGAACTTGTAGCAGAGGCTATTGGCAAAGCAATGACCAAAACCGGAATGCCACAGGGCGTGTTCCAACATTTACATGGAGCGAGTTTTGAAGTAGGGCAAGCATTAGTTAAGCATCCGCAAACCAAGGCGGTTGGGTTCACAGGCTCTTTAGTTGGAGGTAAAGCCCTGTTTGACGTGGCCAATCAAAGACCTATTCCAATTCCAGTGTTTGCAGAGATGAGCAGTATCAATCCAATCATTTTATTACCGGAATCTCTGGGCAAGGACCATCAAAAAACAGCTGAAATGATTGCCGCTTCCATTACGCTTGGGGTGGGCCAGTTTTGCACCAATCCAGGATTGATCCTGTCGGTTGATACCGATGGACTTAATCAGTTTATAAAAGATTTGTCCGGTAAGATTATCGAAGCATTGCCAGCAGAAATGTTACATAATGGAATAGCTGAAAATTATGTGAAGAAAATGACTCAGGCGCTTTCCCAGAAAGGGGTGAAGTTGGAGATGCAGGCAAGGGAAGAATCTAAGAAGGGCGATAAGAATCAAGGTAGACCAACTGTGGCTTCTACCACAGCCGTTGAGTTCTTAAAGAATCCATCCTTAGCGGAAGAAGTTTTTGGACCATTTAGTTTAATCATTCGCTGTAACGATATCAGTGAACTCAATAAGGTTGTCGGATCACTCCATGGCCAACTGACTTCCAGTATCATTGGAGAAGAAGCTGAGATCGCCAAGCATTCAAACCTTACGAATATGCTGATCGAGAAGGCCGGACGACTGATTATTAACGGAGTTCCCACTGGCGTTGAGGTATGTCCCGCTCAAAATCATGGCGGCCCGTTTCCAGCGACCACTGATTCAAGATTTACCGCGGTGGGCACCGATGCAGTGAAAAGATTTGCACGGCCAGTAGCCTTTCAGAATTTTCCGGACGCTTTGTTACCCGATGAACTGAAGGATGGTAACCCATTGAAGATATGGAGAATTTATAATGGCGAATGGAAAAAATAGAGCTGGTTACTGGTTGCTGCAAGGATAATGCAATGATCCAGGATCTAGTATCTAATTATAAAATAGACTAAGAATTTGACTAAAACCTTTTTCTGTATTGATGCACACACCTGTGGCAACCCGGTAAGGCTAGTGGCCGGAGGTGGTCCTATTTTGCAAGGTGCCAACATGAGTGAGAAGCGGCAGCATTTTTTGCGCGAGTATGACTGGATACGCAAGGGCCTCATGTTTGAGCCACGCGGGCATGACATGATGAGTGGCAGCATACTCTATCCACCATCCGATCCTAGTAATGATATTGGCGTATTGTTCATCGAAACCAGTGGATGTTTGCCTATGTGCGGGCATGGTACTATTGGCACCGTAACGATTGCTATAGAGCATGGACTGGTTACACCAAAAATTTCAGGACAGCTAAGATTGGAGACTCCAGCCGGACTGGTGTTAATTGATTACAAACAGGAAGGGAGGAAAGTAAAATCGGTGAAACTAAAAAATGTACCGGCATACCTGGCTGAAGAGAACATAAGAGCCAGTTGCCCAGACCTTGGTGAGCTAACAATGGATGTGGCCTACGGTGGAAACTTCTATGCCATTGTGGATGAGCAACCCAATTTTAAAGGGATTGATCATTATACAGCGGATCAATTAATCAGCTGGAGCAGAGCACTGCGAAAAAACATTAATGAGAATTATAAATTCGTTCACCTTGAAAATCCAACCATAAACGGTTGCAGCCATATTCTTTGGACGGGCAAGACAATTGATCCAAATGCGACTGCACGTAATGCCGTCTTTTATGGAGATAAAGCGATAGACCGATCGCCCTGTGGAACAGGGACTTCAGCAAGGCTGGCACAATGGTATACCAAAGGGAAAATAAAACAAGGTGAACCTTTCATTCATGAGAGTATTATCGGATCCAAATTCACCGGAAGGATAGAAGAGGTTACCTCATTGATTGGTAAGACCGCTATCATCCCGAGCATTGAGGGCTGGGCCATAGTGACGGGATTTAACAACATCATCATTGATGACGAGGATCCATATGCGCATGGGTTCCAGGTAATTTAAGATATGGGAAAAGTCGGCATCATCGGTGGTGGTATCATAGGGATTTTCTCTGCCTATTATCTTCAGAAAGCAGGGCATCAGGTTACCATCATAGATAAGGGTGATTTAAGGGAGGGATGTTCTTTTGGTAATGCAGGAATGATCGTGCCCAGTCATTTCATTCCGCTTGCCGCACCTGGAATGATTGCCAAAGGAATCAGGTGGATGTTCAATTCATCTAGTCCTTTTTATGTGCGACCAAGGCTTAGCACAGAATTGCTTCGGTGGGGTTATCTATTTAACAAAAGTGCTACGCATGCTAAAGCAAAGGAAGGTTCATTGGTACTTAGGGATTTAAGTTTATACAGCAAAACTTTATATCAGCAGCTTGATTCGGAGCTGCCCTTTGGTTTTGACTTTCATGATCGTGGCCTGCTGATGCTTTATCAAACGGCAGAAAGGGAGAAAGAAGAAATCGAGACTGCGCATTTGGCAAATGAATTGGGAATTGAAGCCAGGATATTAAGTGCAGCACAAGTACAGGAACTGGAGCCGGATGTTATAGTAAAAGCCAAGGGAGGAGTTTACTTTCCTGGCGATGCACACATGACGCCTCAATTGTTAATGAGAAAAATGATTGAGCATCTGAAAAATGCTAACGTTAGTTTCATTCAGCATACTGAAGTTGAAGATTTCGTTATTAAAGACAAGAAAATTCAAACTGTCAGGACAAATAATGGTGGCTATGCCTTTGATGAAGTTGTGCTGGCTTCGGGCAGTTGGTCTGGAAAATTAGCCAAGCAATTGCAACTTACTTTACCCATGCAAGCAGGAAAAGGATATAGCTTCACTTTAGAAAATGTGACAAAGAACGTTCGGGTTCCTTCTATATTTTTGGAAGCACGCGTGGCCGTTACCCCTATGGGTGGTTCACTTAGATTTGGCGGGACAATGGAAATAACCGGACTGGATCATTCCATCAGTATGAATCGGGTGAAAGGCATTGTTGATTCAATACCCCGTTATTATCCGGAAATGAAAGTGGAGATGCCGTCAATGGATAAAGTGTGGCATGGCTTGCGTCCATGTTCTCCGGATGGATTGCCTTACCTGGGAAGATCCAGTCGAATCAATAATCTTGTTATTGCCACAGGTCATGCGATGCTTGGTATTAGCTTGGGTCCTGGGACAGGTAAAATAGTAGGAGACCTGGTGGACGGCCAAGAATCCAAAGTGGAATTAGTACCATTTAATCCTGAAAGGTACGCTTAAAGAGGTGCCACATTAACGACCGAAATCGAACATAATTATCCATATCCGGATAGTTATTCTCTCAAAAAGGCTGAAAATCGTCTTCAACACCTGATTTTTCACTATGGCAGATTTATTGATTAGAACCGGGTGTTAATTAACATTCGAACCATGTTCAAAAACAACTTCAAGATTGCCATCCGGGCATTATTCAGACAAAAAATTTATGCTGTCATCAATATCGCAGGTCTTGCTGTGGGTATTGCCAGCTGTCTGCTGATTGCGATGTATGTTCAAAATGAATTTTCATACGATACCTTTTTTAAAAATTCGGATCAGATTCACAAAATGGTTTTGGAGCGGAAGTACCCCGACCACTCCACTTTTTATTCGTCAATACCCCATTCCTTTGCCAATGTAGCAGTTAGAGACTATCCGGAAATTGAGAGTGCCACTGTCTTTTTGGGTCCGCTGGGTAACACACAGATCACTTATGTGAATTCAAAAGATGAGAAAAAGGAGTTTGAAGAGAATTTCATAATCGGGGCAGACAGCAACTTCTTTTCCATATTTAGTTTTAAGGTACTCAAAGGTGATCCAGCCAAAGCTTTAAGTAACCCCAATGACATTGTGATGACGGAAAGTACTGCGGCCCGCTATTTTGGTGATGAGGACCCGATCGGAAAAGTGATAAAAAATCAGTTCGGTGATTTCAAAGTGACTGCGGTCATGCAGGATATACCTGACAATTCGCATCTTAAAATTGATATACTTGTTTCCAATCAAACTTTCCCGTTTTTAAAACAGGAATTCTTTACTTCATTTACGGTTCATTGTTACTTTAAGCTTACCCCGGGGGCTGACACCAAGGCATTGGAATCCAAGTTTCCACAGATGGTTGACAGGTATGCGGCCGCACAAATAGAAAGGGATTTAGGGAAGTCCTGGGAAGACTACAAGAACGAAGGCAATGGCTACCGCTATTTCCTGCAGCCAATTGAATCCATTCACCTGGATCCAACTAACCTCGAAGGAAAGATGAGACCAGGTGGTAACATTACCTCGGTGTACATCATGATATCAGTGGCCATTCTTATTCTCTTTATCGCCTGTATCAACTTCATGAACCTGGCCACAGCCAGATCAGCGGAGCGAGCAAAAGAGGTTGGCGTGCGCAAGACCATGGGCTCATTCAGACGACATTTAGTATTTCAGTTCTTGACTGAATCTTTTGTAATCAGTCTGATAGGTGTAGTTTTTGCAGTTGTTGTAATTCAACTTATGCTTCCCTTTTTCAACAATCTGACTGGCAAAAGTCTTGAACTGGTTTTTAGTCCTATCAATGTGACCATCCTGTTGGCCTTAACTGTTTTGGTTGGGTTTATGGCTGGGGCCTATCCCTCATTTGTCCTTTCCTCTTTTAACCCGGTGGTGGTGATGAAGGGAAATTTTACAAGTAGCTCCAAGGGATCATGGATAAGAAACGGTCTGGTTATTTTTCAGTTTTGGATTTCCATTGTACTTATGATTGGTACGCTGGTGATCCAGCAACAGATGAGCTACATTCAGAATAAGTCATTGGGATTTGATAAAGAGCAAATGCTGGTAGTAGAGCAGGCCAATAACCTGGGGCCTCAACTTTCAAAAACGTATATAGAGGAACTCAAGCGATCTCCGGAATTTGTTGACGCGTCTGGGACCTTTTCGCTACCGGGAAGACAAAATAACTTTACTGGCTTTCAATTCAGGGCTGAAGGATCTTCCGAAATAGTGACTACCAAGTCCATGGTCCTGAGTGATCGTATGGCTGAAGTATTTGGCCTTGAGCTGGTGGAAGGGAAGTGGTTTGCCGAGCAAACCAATGACTCTTTGTCAGTCATTCTCAATGAATCTGCAGCTGCCTTAATGGGCAATGATAACATCATCGATAGAAAAATAATCGTGGTGCAGCAAACGCCTGACGGTACTGTAACCCAACAGTATACCATCATTGGAATTACTAAAGATTTTAACTTTCAATCTCTTAGAGACCAGGTTACTCCATTAGTGATTCAAAGCAACGAGCTTTTCGGTGGAGGCGCAGGCTATGTGTTGGCGCGGGTTAAAGCTGGAAAAATAAATGAAGCCATACAGGCGGCTGAAGCCAAGTGGAAGGAGCTCGCACCGGAGCAACCTTTTAAGTTCACTTTTCTGGATGAAGATATTAACACCAACTATCAAGCAGACCAGCGGACTGGTAAGTTGTTTGCCGTGTTTTCAGGGCTCGCCATTTTTGTTGCATGTATCGGACTGTTCGCCTTATCTGCGTATACCGCAAGCTTAAGGACCAAAGAAATTGGAATTCGCAAAGTGCTGGGGGCAAGCGTAGGTAAGATTTTGGTTTTGCTATCTATGGATTTCACCAAGATGGTTTTGGTTTCTTTTGTATTTGCCATTCCAGTGGCCTGGTATGCAATGGAAAACTGGTGGTTACAAAATTTTGCCTACCGGATTGAAATTAATATCTGGACTTTTGTGATATCTGGGCTTGCGGCCTTTGCAGTGGCCTGGATTACCGTGAGTTTTCAGTCTATCAAAGCGGCAGTAAGGAATCCCGTTCAGTCGCTGCGAAGTGAGTAAGTATGAATTGCTATAAATAAAAAGAGCCAGGTGACTGGCTCTTTTTTTATTTAATTAGTTTCTATATCCACCGCCTCCACCTCCGCGGCTTCCACCACGGTCTTCTTTGGGACGCGCTTCATTGACAACCAGATTTTTACCCATGAAGTCCTGGCCATTCAATTCTTCAATGGCTTTTTTCGCGGCCTCATCATCTTTCATCTCAACAAAGCCGAATCCTCTGCTTCTTTGAGTAAACTTATCAGTAATAATTTTAGCAGAATCGATTTCACCGTATTCTGCGAAGAGAGCCCTTAGTTCTTCTTCAGTTGCCTTCCAGGGAATGTTGGCTACATAAATGTTCATGGGTATTGAGAAATTAAGTTATAATAAATATTAAGCCAACCATTGATTAGTTATTTCAGGTTGGCATTAAACAAAGGTATGATAATTTTTGTTATTTCCGTTTCCTCCAATTCTTCGAATACGACCTAAAATGACACTTTTCCTATTGGTAGGAAGGATTCCTGGATATAAACTTAGCCAGATTGCGGATGGCCGTTTTCCTTATTTTTTGTTTTATGAAAGGAGACCAACCCAATAAGGCTCCGGGTAACCCAAGTGCCATTTTACTCCATCTCCAAAGGTCGAAGGTATCGCGATGATTGATGATCAGGTTGTTTTCAAATTCGAAAGTAGCACTGATTACATTATGTACTTTGTTACCGGTTTTTGAAAAGGAATAAAAGGCATCCCACTTGCAGCTGCCATTTTTTTCTGTTGCCTCCGCTTCCGAGAATTTTATTTCTAAATCGGTTGAGGCAGTAATAAGCATGTGCCACATGGCCCTCGCTTCATTTCCTGTTAGGTTCTGAAAAACAGGATCGCTGAATTTGACATCTTGATGATAGCACGCCTGCATGCCTTTCCAATCTTTTTATTGAAAGCAGGTATAAAAACGTTCGATGGTGTTTTTGTTATCTATATTAATGCTTCACCCTGAATTCAAAAATGTCAGGTCTGGCGTAATGACCAATCACATCAAAATCCATCTTGGCTTTTATAATCTCTCTGTGATCGATATCGGCATAAAGGATTCCTTCCTTTTCAAATAATGGACCAGCCATTAATTTGCCCATAGGAGAAAAGATAACACTGCCTCCGCTGCACATCAGGTCTGGTTGATTACTCAATTCATTTTGCATTTCTTTCGGATAGTCATCCTTGGTTACAAATTGATTGCAACCCAGCACGTAGCATCTGCCTTCGCACGAGATATGTTCAAGGGTGGCTTGCCAGCTTTGGCGACAGTCGGCAGTGGGTGCCAAATAGATTTCTATTCCTTGTTGATACAACGCATTGCGCGCCAATGGCATGTAATTTTCCCAACAGATCAGTCCACCCATTTTACCGTGTGAGGTATCGTATACTTCCAGATCTTTGCCATCACCTTCTCCCCACAGGATGCGTTCTGCCGCAGTAGGTTTTATTTTTCTGTGCTTGCCTATCAGTTTTCCGTCAGGTCTGAAATACAATAACGTACAGTACAAAGTATCACTGATGGTATCTTTTTCCGTGACGCCAATGATTAAGAAAGCTTTTGCTTTTTTGGCCATATTGCCAAGCAGGCCGGTGTCCGCTCCGGGAACTTCGATGGCGTTCTCCCAGTATTTCAAAAACAATTCTCTTCCTTCATTGCTTCGGCTACCAACTACGGTGCCGAAGGATAGTCCACGTGGGTAACCAGGAATAAAAACTTCAGGGAAGAGCATGAGTTCGGCTCCATGTGCAGCCGCCTCATCAATAAGGCGCCCTATTTTTTCAATGGTTTTGGATTTATCGAATAGAACGGGCGCGGACTGAACAACCGCTACCTTGTACTTGAACATAACCAGCCTGTTTTTTCGAAGATAACAAGGTTATATACTGAAAACAACCAGCCCTAAAATGGCTATTGAAGGACATGTATTTTGATGAGAAGAGTTCATGTCTTTTACTGCTCACAGCAATGGCTATATGGCAAAAAAAGCCGAACTATGAGTCCGGCTATCCTTAAAAATTGTTGTGGTATTAATTCTGTCTGTTAATTAAATTTTCCAGGCTATCAATGATGGTATGATAGAAGCCTTCGAATAAATTAACCATTTCGTTCTTGTTTTCTGGTTCGGTCTCAAACTCACATCCCCAAATTATTTTACAACTTCCTTCACCCGTTTTCTCAACTTTCACATTGCTGACATACCCTTTTATCGGAAATGGGCCTTTGGTGATTTTGTATTGCATTTCCATTCTTCCATCTTCTACTTCTTCTAACACCTCATAGATTGCTGCTCCATCAGGCATGTAGCATGTGCGGGTTGCTCCAGCTCCATGTCCTATCGTTTCAGACCTTTCAATAGGTGAAAATTCTTCTATGCCTCTAAATGATGATAGCTTCTTCCAGGCTTCTGAAGCGGATACATTGATTGATTTGGATACAATTACTTCTTCCATATTTATTTTTGTTTAGTGATGACACTAAAGTAGAACATTGCTATGAGTTTGGCTAGAAGATATGCTTTATTAAATGTAATAATTTATTTATGTGTTATATATTCAAACGTACATTTAGACAGGAATCAATATGCAAAACAACCGCGTCTTTAAAATGGCCTTTGCTGGTGTATACCCACACTACATAAGTAAGGCGGAGAAGAAAGGTCGAACCAAAGAGGAAGTAGATTCCATCATTTGCTGGCTTACCGGTTACACCCAAAAAGCTTTGCAAAAGCAAATTGAGAAGAAGGTTGACTTTGAAGCCTTCTTTGCTGATGCTCCGAAACTCAATCCCGATGTTTCAAAAATTACGGGTGTAATTTGCGGTCATCGGGTAGAGGAAATCAAAGATCCCCTCATGCGGAAGATTCGCTACATGGACAAGCTCATTGATGAACTGGCCAAGGGAAAAGCCATGGAAAAGATTTTGAGAAAGTAAGGTGATAATGCCTATCTCTTGTTTTTAAAAATAGCCCGGTAAATCAGTACAAAGGCGATAAGTCCTATGCCCATGGCAATGATTACGGGAGGTGTTACTAAGTCAACTGCATGCATGATTTAAAATCTAATTCTGGCTTGAAACCGGACTTCATTCGCATGGTCAGCGTCAATGAGTTCATTGCCGGATCCAATGGATTCCCGATTCACATATTTTGTTCGCGACCACCTAAGCCAAAGATCGACTTTTTTATGTAAAGCATACTGCAACAACACATAATTTCTAATACCTACTCCGTTGTATGACGGGAAAGTGAAAGCCAGCCAAACATCCCTTTCGTACACATACTGGCGATTGTCGTAATCATCGGTGTCAAATAGCGCATACCTGGAAGAGAAAGTTAGCTTTTTGAATTTGAAATTAACATCCTGTATTAGCGCAAAGCCTTTCGTCACCGTTGAGTTGAAAGCGTAAGTGCTAAACTGAGCTCTTGATTTGAAGCTCAACCATTTACTTAATTCATAGTCTGCATTTATCCATAAATTCCGCTTCCGTCCATTTTCAGTCTGATACAGATTTGATTCGCCAGCATGATTCCTAATTTTTGATTCTTCCCTTACTTGTAGGTAAAGAAGTGTTTCTTTAGTAGGCTGGTAGGCATATCTGACAAGCCATTCATGTCCATTAGAGGGGGCATAGCCTCTGTACCTTAGCCATGGGAATTGAAAGATATCGGTATATCCGGCAAGAGTGTGTTGTTGATCAAGCGCATACTTCCATCCTATATAGTATCCCGATTCATTTTGAACAGTGCTGTTTTCGGACAAGGCGTTGCCATACAAGGCTTGAAAATCCTTTTCATAGTTTCTGTATAAAAGTGCCAGGTCAAGTGACTTGGTTAGGCTGGTAAGCGCACCTATTACAATTCCTTTACCCTGATTAAATGTTTGTGCCGCCTCGCCAAAAAAGGAAACATTTTGAATATTATAATTAAGGTAAACGCTGACGTTGGTGTTGTCTCGTCCCTGAAAGTAGAATTGATTGTAGGGGGTAGTATTCTTGGATATGGGAATACTAAACTCAGCGCGATGAACAATTGATCCTATTTCAAAATTATTTTTCTTGAGGTTAATCACCATGCCGTAATTTGACTCCAGCACTGCTTTTCGGTTTGAAATTTCGGTTGATGTTCTGTGCAATCCTGAGGATGAAATGGCCGACAAGGTGGAGCCGGTGGAATCTGTTGAAGTACTTCCATCTCTCCAATTGCGAGCCACAAGGGCATGTACAGATAAGCCTTTTGTGAGACTTACACTTGCGGCCAGGCCGCGAAAAAATCCCGTCTCATTGATTGATGTGTAGGGAGTAAATCCGGTGTTACTTCTCCTAATGGTGGTAATGGTTTCTGCCCCCTTTCCAATGCCAAATCCACCGCCAAGAATTAATCCCTGACCGAATTGAGCTTGATAATCGCCTAAGACTACATTTTCAACCTTCCCTTTATTAATAGCCTGCGTGTGGAAAGAGTTGTAGTCAAATCCATGATACTTGTTGGCAGGTGACCATTTAAATTGTTCACCAGCGTCTTTCTCCAACGTAAAGCCGATACTGAAGTCGGAAGCCCTGGCTACTCGAAAGCGACTATATATTTTATCGGGACTTCCCTCATAGTTAGGAGGGCCATTGTGATGATTATAGCCAACCTTTGATTCAATAGTTCTGGAAGTCCTCAATAAGAGGTAATTATTTTCTTCCTTCAAAATACGGTCTAGCAACGACCCTGATTGTTGGTCTTGCGATCGGATGGTGACGAATGGACTTAGCATTTCCAGCGTAACAGGATCAATCTCGGGTATAGCTTGCAATTCATACACGGATAGAAAGTTGCCTTGCGCTGCCCGATAACTCAATATTTGGGAAATCTGATTTTCATTCAGCAGATAGAGCGATCTGAGTTGATCTGCAGTTGCTTTATTTAAATCAATGGGATTGGATAAAATCTGGGCCAGGTTTTCATACAGTTGGCTATAATCGATATCCAGATCCTGAATGGGGAAAATGCGTTCAGCTAGTTTTTCCAGATCATAATCTCGCAATGGGCCTTCCTGTCCGACAACATTGTTTATCGAGAACGCGACTAGTGCTATGATAAACGGGTATTTCATTCTCTCTTTTTCCGTTTGCCCAACTTGTATCCGGATGAAATTTGAAACTGGGTTTTAAGTGCATGATTATATTGAAGGGCATAATCCACATTTAGCCTTGAAGTATAATATCCAACTCCTCCATGAATAGAGTTTGGTCCCAGATTGAATCCGGTGCGTACTTTTATTTTTTGATGAATAACATATTCTATTCCACTTTTGAGGGTGGGGTCGTAGTTGATGTCTTTCTCAATTTCAACTACCAATAGAATTTCTTCGCTTGGATTGAATTGTACCCCTGAGACTAGTTTGACAGGCAGGCGTTCCTCATCAACAGTGGAAAGTTTTGGTTGATTAATATTAACTATATAAGCGCCAATAGAAATAAGAGGAGTTATTTCTGCAATGCCCCCAAAGTTTATACTGACAACCGATTTAGCCCCAAAACCATCGGCTCTATATTGAATATAATTAACCTTAATCCCAAGAGATGCAAGGCCCAACTGATTGGCATATCCCGCAGAAACAATATGTTCGCTGTACAGTTCATCTCCAAATTTGAACACACTTGCACCAATTACACCCAATTTAACGGGCATATTGCCAACGGCAGTCAGTCGATCTGCGCCTGGCAATGCCGGGTTTAATGCATAAGCAAAACCGCATGTGCTTTGTGTTAATTTTGACAAACCAGCCGGATTATTAAGTAGTGCCCATTCGTCACTAAGGGTGGAGGATGCGTAACCAATGGATGCACTTCTGGCTCCCATTAGCGTAGAAACACTTTGTGGTTTTGTAGTTTTGTAAACGAAGAGTAATATCAGAATACAAACGAATCTCATCAGCAGACAAATTGCTAGGGAAAAGATAATTAAATCATGTGGAAAATACCTATTCTTATTCTTGTTTTGTTAGGAATGCTGCAGTTGTCAGAGGCGCAGGAGATGATTCATGAATTCTACGAATCGGGTGAGGTTAAGTCTGAGGGTAAGCTGGCTGACGGTTTAAAAATAGGGGAGTGGCGTTTTTTTTATCCTGATGGAAAGCTGAATTCGATTGAAATCTACGTGGAGGGCGAGTTGAATGGCAGGGTCGTGTATTATTTCCCTAATGGTCAGGTCCAGGGAATTGAAACATGGCGAAATGGGAGCCTATTCGATTCTGCTTTTTATTATCATGACAATGGAACCCTGGACAAAAAAGGTGCATATGTAAATAGTAGTTACTCAGGAACCTGGTACCACTATTTTGAAAGTGGAATAATTGAGCGGGTTGTAAACTACTCAAACGGTTTGCCCGAAGGAGAAACTAAAGTGTACAACAAGAAGGGTGTACTTATTCAAAAGGGATCTTATCACCGCGGCCAGGAAAGTGGAGAGTGGAGTTTTTATGGTGACGATGGAACACTGGAATATTTTGGTAGTTATCGGGAAGGAAATCCGATTGGAATCTGGTACTCTTTTTTAAAGGGAAAGAAGAAAGTGTATAAGAGATATAAGAATTAGAATTCCTTTTTGATGTTGAAGAAGAATCCGTGCTGGCCTTCACGGGTAAAGCTGTATTCAAATCGAAGAACAGTATCGTAAAAGGTCACTACATCAATTCCACCTCCCGCACCTATCAAAAAACGGTTAGAAAGTGAATTGTTGATAAGGAGCTCCTGATATCTGGCGAAGTTTTCTACATAGCCAACATCAGCATAAGCTTTAATATAAATGGAGAGTGGAAAATAGCTGAATTGATCACCAGGCATATTGGCCAGATGCCATCCTCTGGTAAAAATCCTTTTCTTCAATGTAGTTTTGTTTAATAAGAATCGCGACCCTTCAATCAGGAATACTTCATACCCTCTAATAAATTGTTTTCGGTAACCAATAGCATTATACAGCGCATAGGGTTGAGATTGGGGGGTGCTTAAGTAGACGGAGCTAAAGTTGGAGAAATAGTATCCATTTTTTAGATCTACATAGCGGGCATGGGTCAGGTTGATTTCAAATTGATCTACTGGGCTGCTTAATCCTAATCCAATTTTTCTCAGATAAATATTGGATTGCTGTCCTTTTAAAGGATAAGCCATCACGTCCCGATGGTCAGATGTAAAAGAATAGGTGATGGCCTCATACTGTTGACGAGTGGATCCGTTACCGTAATAATTTGGATTGAGAATGGAAATGGTGTCTGCTATTTCTGAGTTTCTATACTCTATCCCAATATTATGGGTTTCATAAAATGATTTTCTGTAAGAATAATTAACGCCTACTAATTCGCTCGTTCTTAGGACATCTTCGGATTTTAAAAATAAAAGTTTGTGGCTTTCTGTGAAATAAGAAAGGTTCTTAGGTTGAGCGAAAGAGAAAATAAAAGCCAGGCCTTGCTTCTGGTTTTTACCCAAGTTAGGTATTTGATAGGTTAGATCGAATCTTTTAGAGAAACCGAACTGTGCAGTAAGTCTAAGGGTCTCATTTCTCCCTCTGAAATTATACTTATATAAGCGTACGCCATAGTTTACTCGCCTGATATCATGGTTGTAGTTCTGCCACCATTCATTAAAATTTCGATCAGACAATTCAAAAATGGGAACTGGGAATGTGTACCACCTTTCGGTTACTTCAACAAGTAAGTCTACCTTATTATTGGAAAGCAGGATCGGTCTTAACTCAACCGTGTTGAACAGTCTCAGGTTATATATTTTGTTCTTATCCTTTAGTAAGACCTGAGGTAGCAGATAACTGCTAATGGTATCTGCTGATTTTAATGTTAACTCCCGAAGGATAATACGGTCAAGTGTAATCTTATTGCCAACAATCAGTACCCTATTGACTTCCAGCAATTGAGCCTCCATGGAGTCGGGCGCAAAATATTGATCTTCAGCTCTTGATCTTTTACCATTGACAGTTTGCGACCAGGCCTGTGATCCAATGATCACAAAAAGAATTCCAATAGTAAATGCCAACCACCTTCGCATGCCCAATTTCTCTCAAAGAATAATCTTAGTCAGTTTTTGTTGCTTCGTTTCGCCTGGACCAAATCAACACGCCAATTCCAACGATAACCAGTGGAATGCTCAATAGCTGACCCATGTTTAAAGTCAATTCATCTTCAAATTGAACCTGGTTCTCTTTTAGGAATTCATAGAAGAACCTCAGGGTCCATAATATCACCATGAATAATCCGAATATCTTTCCTGTAGCAATTTCTTCTTTTTCTCTTGACCATACCCAAAATAGAAATGCAAATAAAATGAGGCAAGAAATAGATTCGTATAGCTGGGCTGGATGCCGGGAAATTCCAAATGTATTGACCTTGGCAACAAGCGTGCCTGAAGACTCTTCATAGAGTTGATAGTGAAGATCCGTACGAGGAGGTTCATCCATAAATTCGTAGAGTCTGGTCAAATAGTACTTTACATAACTTTCTAAATGTTGTGTGGCGGCTTCTTTCGTTGTGCCTGGTTTAAAGAAAACGTATAAGTTTAAAGGTACTCGGCCATTCATCCCTCTTCTTTCTTCCGTATCTTTCTTAAAGCTTACAGATTCTATTGGGTTATTATCTGCTGAAGCTTGCAGCAAGCTCTCTTCCACGCGTCCAACAAAAACAACCCCCACTGCTGATTCAGTTGGCTTGCCAATGATTTCGGAATTAAAATAGTTGCCCAGTCTGATTAAACATCCCGTCAAGGCTACTACAATGACGATACGATCCAATACCTGTAGATAATTTTGTCCAGGTTTCTTTTTTCTGCTGTACAACCAAATGGCAAATAGAATTCCAATAGCAGCGCCATGGCTAGCAAGTCCCTGAAGACCGGTAAACTTAAATTCGGGACTGAATTCAAAAGGCAAAAATACGCTCAAGGGATTCTCCCAAAGTATTTCAGGTTGGTAGAATAAAATGTGACCCATTCTTGCACCCACAATGGTAGCAATCACCATATAAATAGTAAGGGTATCAATGTCTTTCTCTGACTTACCTTCTTGGCGATAGATATAATACAGAATTTGCTGGCTCAGCAAGAATCCGAGCGCGAAGAGCAGCCCATACCAACGAAGAGAAAATGAGCCAATAGAAAGTATCTCAGGATTGGCGTTCCAGATTATATACTCCAGCATTGATTGCGTTTAAAGGTGAAGGTTTTTAACCCGGCAAAGATATTAGCTTAGAGGCAATGGCCAAAGCCTTAAATCTCCTCCAATTCAGCAAGTTCGTACCGAAATCCTCCCGACAAAATGGGAAATCTACACCAAGTTCGGGGATCAACATTCATATCGTCAAGATGGAAGGAAGGTGCCAGGCGCTCACGTTTCCATTGATTCATGGCCCAAAGCCTGAAAAATTTAATTATGGATGCCTTCAACAGATCGCTATTATATGCACCCGAAAGCTGCACATACACTTCTTTGGGGGATTTCCTATCCCTGATCGCTAGCTTCTCAATGCCCACCAGAAGTTGGAAAGGCATTAAATCCTTTTCGTCAGTTTGATCAGAATCAAAAGGCCTAAGTTCTGCGGTTGGCTCCAACTCGTTTACCAATTTTAAACCAGTATATCCCAATTTAGTCTCAGCCCACTTTAGCCATTGAATGATAAAAGGCTTGTCTACACCAGCTATCGGTGCCAGGCTACCACTGGTGTCTCCATCCATAGTGGTATACCCTACATCACCTTCACTTCGGTTTGACGTGGTAAGCAGTATAGCATTCTTTATATTGGCCAACAGCCAGATAATAGGAGATCGGGATCTGGCCTGAATATTCTGCATTGCTATATCATCACTTTCCCAACTGAGACTTCTCGCCAGGACGGTTTCAATTTTTGAGGTGTAGGATTCTACTTCATCATCAATGAGCCAATGATGGAAGGTGGCGCCAATGGATTCAGCAATTGTCTTTGCGGCAGCGAGTGTTTGTGCTGAAGAGTTCTGTGTTCCCTGATAGGCGCATGTCAATAATTGATGGGTTGCTTCTTTTTCATCCTTGGCCTTAATGCCAAGCACTTTATTGAATTCACTCCAACCCAACTGCTTGCTTGCTCGCCTGATCATTTCTGCAACAATGACGGCACAACATGCAGAATCGGCACCTCCACTTAAGCTCAAGACGTATCCTTTCGATTTACTTTTTCGCAGATAGTCAAACAAGGCCAGGCTGGTTACTTGTGCAAACTCTTCATTCTTTTCTGTAATGTCATCGTTGGGTTGATAAACTTGCGAATCAGGTGCATCAAAATCAACTTCACAATGTTGAATGACAAATGGCTTAAGTGAAAGCCTTCGATTGCGTTGTATTAATTTTCCTTCCTTGGCGAATAGAATATCACCATCGTAGATCATGCGGCCAGCTTCGTTACCCAATAAATTTACATAGCCATAGACACATTGGTATGTCAGTGTGCTTTGCTTGACCAACTCTTCCCTTGACGGGCTTTTCCCCATAGCAAAGTGACTGGCACTGGGATTTAAAATTAAATCTACCTTGCGCTTTACCAGATTAGCGGCCGGCCTGATCTTGCGCCAGGCATCCTCACAAATTTCAAAACCAAAAGAGACTCCCTTGCACTCATAAGTCAGGTCACCAACCATTACCTCCTGGTCACCCCAGGCAAGCGCCTTAGTTCGGTGGGGTGGCCATTCTTCAAACCATCGGTGCTCATAATGTACTCCATCCTTGGCCAGGTTTTGCTTGAGTGTAATTCCTAAAATTCTTTTGTTTTGAATAACACAGACCCCGTTGTAGGTCTTCTCCTCAATTCTGATGGGCATACCGATGCATACCATCATTTGGTTTGCCTCCAACGCAATTTTATTTATTTCCTTCCTGGCATTTTCTGAAAGCCACGCTGAAAGGAAAGTATCTTCGCAGCCATAGCCAGAAAGACATAGCTCCGGAAAACAAAGCAAATCAATTGCCTCCTGTTCACCCGCTTTAATGGCTTCGAGAATTTGCCGTGTATTATTACTCCAATCCATTGGAGTTTGATTCATCGTTGCCCCACCTATTCTAAGTTTTCTATTCATGTAGATGTGCGCTATTCGAGGTTGAGTTTAGAACAAGTCTTAAGGGCGGCATCCTGTTCTGCTTTTTTCTTGGTATAACCAAATCCTTGTCCATATGGTTGCTCGTCAATGAATATTTGAGCAATAAATTCCTTGCCGTATTTCCCTTTTTTAGAAGAAGTTACCTCAAATCGGATGGTAGCATTATTCTGCTGCGACCACTCAATAATCTTGCTTTTGAAGTTACTATTGGAGTTGACTACTTCCTCGAGGTTGAAGTACGGTTGTATGAGTTTATCTATAACAAACTTTTTGCATTTAATATACCCTTTATCCAGGTAAACGGCACCTACAATGGCCTCCAGGGTATTGCCCAGAATTACCTGTTGAAGTTGCGTGTTCTTTTTGTCAGACTGAACAATATCGGGTATGCCAATTTTTTTTGCCAGTTGGTTTAGCGTTTCTCGATTAACGATCCGGGACCTTATCTCTGTAAGGAAGCCCTCATCTTTAAAAGGATACTTTTTAAATAAATAATCAGCTACGGCCGCTCCCAGGATGGCATCGCCGAGGTATTCAAGTCTTTCATTGGACTCCCGGAAGCCATCTACCTCCTTGGCTTTGGAACTGTGCAATGTAGCCAGTCGATACAATTCAATATTAGAGGGAGTGAAGCCCGCAATGGTGCGCATGGCCACAATCAACTTCTGATTCTCTTTTTTACTTGCTTTGTTTGATTTTAGTAAGCTCCACACAAATTTGTGCTTACTCTGCTTTTCTAAGAATGATGGAAAAATTATGGCCACCGAATCCAAAGGTGTTGCTCAGAGCGACTTTTACATCCTTCTTTTGAGCTTTATTAAAGGTGAGGTTGAGTTTTGGATCCAGGCCATCATCATCCACAAAGTGGTTGATGGTAGGGGGTACAATGCCTTCATTGATTGCGAAAAGACAAGCAATGGTTTCAATGGCGCCAGCTGCACCTAACAGATGGCCGGTCATTGATTTGGTAGAGCTAATATTTAAATGATAAGCATGTTCGCCGAAAACCTTTTGAATGGCTTTAATTTCGCCAATGTCTCCCAGTGGAGTAGAGGTACCGTGGGTATTAATATAGTCAACGTCACCAGGCTTTATGCCTGCTTCTACCAACGCATGCTCCATTACTTTCACGATTCCAGCTCCTTCAGGATGCGGGGCAGTAATATGGTAAGCATCTGCCGACATTCCGCCACCTAGTACTTCAGCATAAATTTTGGCGCCTCTCCTTTTGGCATGTTCGTATTCTTCAAGTATCAGTCCGCCAGCTCCTTCGCCCAATACAAATCCATCCCGCTCCTTATCATATGGTCTGGATGCAGTTTCTGGAGAGTCGTTTCTTTCTGATAATGCCTTCATGGCGTTAAAGCCACCTACACCTGCTTCACATACCGCCATTTCCGATCCTCCAGTGACAATGATATCTGACTTTCCGAGCCTGATATAAGTATACGCATCATAGATGGAATTGGTGGACGAAGCACACGCTGAAACGGTAGTAAAATTGGGTCCGCGGAACCCGTACTTGATTGAGATATGTCCGGCACTTAAGTCGGCAATCATTTTAGGGATGAAGAAGGGATTAAATCGGGGCGTGCCGTCACCGGCTGCAAACGACTTAACCTCTTCTTGAAATGTAAGTAATCCTCCAATTCCCGATCCCCAGATTACGCCTACGCGATCTGGATCAAGTTCCGAAAGTGGAAGATTGGCGTCTTTTATTGCTTCATCTGCTACCACCATTGCATACTGCGCAAAGGGATCCATTTTGCGGGCCTCTTTTCTATCCATAAAATTGGCCACATCAAATCCCTTTACCTCACAGGCAAATTTGGTTTTAAACTTAGACGCATCAAACTTGGTAATCGGGGCGGCTCCACTTTTACCATTACGCAAACCTTCCCAATATTCTTCTCGGGTGTTTCCAATGGGGGTTAAAGCACCTACACCGGTGATTACTACTCGCTTGAATGTCATCGAATATTAATTAGTGGAAGGAGATTTCGTCTCAGGGATTACTTCTTCACATTCTCCTCAAGGTAAGAAATCGCCTGCCCAACGGTGGCAATGTTCTCAGCCTGATCATCTGGGATCGAAATATTGAATTCTTTCTCAAATTCCATGATTAGCTCAACGGTATCTAAAGAGTCTGCACCGAGGTCATTTGTAAAAGAAGCCTCAGGAGTTACCTCAGATTCCTCTACGCCCAGCTTGTCAATAATGATCTGTTTTACTTTTTGTGCGATTTCAGACATGTTTTATAAGTTTAGAGTAATTCAAAAATCTGTGCAAAGAAAGAGATTTAGTGCAATATTGTCAAACTTTTTACCTTTCTAAAGCACGGCCAAAGATAGCCTTACATGAAGAAAAAGCGGCTAGAAATTGATTATAGTTATGATTTTGAGTTAATAGGAGTGATTTCTTCAGCCAAGGGATATAAACTGGCGTGGGAGATAAATCATTTACTGGGAGTTCACCTGGTTAAAGAACCTGATGTGGTGATCCACTTTAATTCATCATTAACTGCAACGTACTCCCATTTTGCCCATGATAGTCCGCACAACAGGCTCAGGCTTTTCCGGAATAAACCCAATGAGCAAGAAGCTGCCAAAAACCTTTTGATACAAGAGTTCCCTCATTTCGACTTTATAGTGATGTCGCAAGGTGCTGATAAAATCGAGAGCAATCGATTGCAAGAATACTTGCGAAACATTTCTTCAGTAGAACTAGTTGCTTTCATACCTTTGGACGCTTTAAAAGAAAAGGATTACTTTATTTTTTGATCATGGAAAGAGTTGCTTACAATAAAACGAAGATTGTTGCCACGATTGGACCGGCCTCAAGCTCAAAAGAAATGCTGAGGGCATTGGTGAAGGAAGGAGTTGATGTTTTTAGATTAAATTTTTCTCACGGCAAGCATGAAGACAAGAAAATAATCATAGACCTTGTGCGCGAGATCAATGCCGAAATGAATACCAACATCGCCTTGTTAATTGATTTACAAGGCCCAAAAATAAGGGTGAATGAAGTTGAGCCCAATGTTGAATTAAGACAAGGACAAGAACTCATTATAACGACAAGAGAACTCGTGGGTAACAATGAAATCGTAAGTACTTCCTATAAGAACTTACCCAACGATGTCAAGGAAGGGGAAAAGATATTAATTGACGATGGTAAGATTGAACTTAAAGTACTTGAAGTAAGGGATATAGATGTCGTTACTCAAGTAATTTATGGAGGCCCGCTAACTTCTCGAAAAGGAATCAACTTGCCAAATACCCGTGTATCGGCACCTTCTCTTACCGAAAAAGATTTAGGAGATCTTGAATTTGGAATGAAGGAAGATGTAAACTGGGTGGCCTTGTCATTTGTACGAAAGGCGCAGGATATTATTGAGTTACGGGCTATTCTGGATAAGAATAAATCAAACGCCCGAATAGTGGCCAAGATTGAAAAGCCCGAGGCACTTGAAAATATTGACGCCATCATAGAAGAGACGGATGCCGTCATGGTCGCGCGTGGAGATCTGGGTGTAGAGGTGTGGATGGAGGAGGTTCCTATCATTCAAAAGAAATTAATAGAAAAATGTAACAAAGCTTCCAAGCCAGTTATTGTGGCTACGCAGATGATGGAGAGCATGATTGAGAACCCACGTCCTACGCGAGCGGAAGCCAGTGATGTAGCTAATGCAGTAATGGATGGTGCCGATGCGTTGATGTTATCTGCAGAGACAGCTGCTGGTAAATATCCGATTGAAGTAATTCGCAGTATGGTGCGTACCATTACTTCAATAGAGAAACAATCAAGTATTTATTACAAGTATCGTCCGGTTGGTCCTGAGTCTCCGATTTTTATTCACGACAGTTTAATTCTGGCTGCTTGCAAATTGGCCCAGGAAGTTGGCGCTAAAGCAATAGTAGGGATGACGCAATCGGGGTACACCGCATTTCAATCTTCATCACACCGACCAGACACTAATATTTTTGCTTTTACAGGAAATAAATCAATTCTCAATACCATGAACCTGGTTTGGGGAACGCGAGCTTACTTTTATGACAAGCAAACGACCACGGACGAAACTATTGCAGATATAGAGGAGGTATTAAAAAAAGATGGACACCTTAAAAAGGGGGACATCTTCATTAGTCTTGCCAGTATGCCTATAAAGGCAAGAAACCGAACCAACATGATGAAGATAAATGTAGTGGGCTAAGGTAGATGAGGTTTAGATACTGCCGCAGAGGCATCGATTCCAATTTTAAGTGATTAGTTTCAAAGCCTTGGTTTCACCATGATTACATCTTCTCGTTCTACAATCACCGTTCCCGGCAAGTCTCCTTTTCTCTTTCTCACAAATTTTTTCGGGGTGTAAGCTACCGGGCAAAGGGTCTCTGTTTTTCTTTTTGAATTATAGGCTGCCAACTCTGCTGCGCGTTCTATAACTTCCTTTGGGAAATTTTTACCTGCCTGGTGCTTGATGACTACATGAGATCCGGCTACGTCCTTGGCATGCAGCCATAGGTCATCCTTGTGCGTATGCTTAATTGTCAGCAGATCATTATTCAATGCATTCTTCCCAATCCAGATTTGATAACCCATAAATTCTACCAGATGGAAGGGTAGTGGTTCCTTCTTTTTAACAGTCGCCTTTTTAGCAGTTTTGAAATGCTTCCTTAGTTCAGGTAGAGTTTCAATGCTATTGATTAACGATAACTGATTGTTCCATTCTTTAATCTCCTCCTTTTTTTGAGCTATGGCAGTTTTGATTTTATTAATTTCTATGTCTTGATTTTTTGCTTTCCTGTAAAATATTTCCGCGTTTTTCTGAACGCTCAGCCCAGGCTTTAGCTTAATGCTAATGGGGTTGTTTGAAAAATCCTTAAGTACGGCCTTGGTGCTTCCTTTCTTAATCTGGTGCATGTTGGCCATGAGTATGTCGGCCCAAGACTTGTAGTGTGTTGTATTTTCTATCTCACTTAATTTTTTGTTATTCTTCTCAATATAGCTTTGGCTTGCAGTGATGGAGGATGTGAGTTTTTTAATAATTACAGCCTTTTCTTTTTGCAGTGCGCTGGTTTGAATATACAAGTGAAAGAATTCGTTAATCGCCTCTATCGGATCCTCGAATACAGCAACTACATTGGGATCAGGCAACAAACTGAATTTAATGCTTCCGTCTCGGTTGAGGATATAATGTTTGGGATGAAGTAGTTTATTTAGTGTATCGTTAAAAAGTTGCCATTGATTTTGAAGATTCATATGATGGAATTCATTTTCTTCAATGTATCGCCAAACCTCCTTGCC
>DATCZR010000047.1:0-3707 GCA_036525835.1 Cyclobacteriaceae bacterium | reverse complement strand
ACATTGTACACGTTGGCTTTTTCTAATTCAAGGCGTACCATGTATCCAACGGATTCTGCATCTTGAATAACTCCTTTGCTATCAATACCCAGCACTGCGGCAGTCTTTTTCTGGTTTTGTGCAACAGCCGCTGCGGATATTAAGACGAGCATGTAGCATGCAATCCATTTGAGTGCTACTGTCTGACAGGTTTTAGTTTTTTTTGTTTTCATTGTATTTTTTCTTTTTGGTTTAAATTTTTTTAAGTGTAAATACTGTTTTAGTTCCTTTGATTTACACTTCAAAAGTACACTCACAATGAACCCTCTCAATTCGATTCTCTACCTGGGAAGAAGACCTCTTTTGCGATTTTTGCAATAATGATCAGTAGGATCACCGTCTTTATTGATTATTGCAAAAGCCGGTTTTTAGTTTGCTACTATTTAATGATCGTGCTGATTTCGACCGCATCCGCTCTGTCCCAATTTTTTCTAAACTCGATCTCAAAGCCTCACCTTCTAATGACGGAAGTCATATTCTGAGACCGGACTATTCGATACATTCATTCATGAGAAAATCATTTCCCGGCACGCTTGTACAGTGGGGTGCGATTCAGGTTGCTTTATTGTCCTGTTCTTCTAATCAGAGTATTAAGGCGCTATGAAAAATCTAACTATCATACTTCCATTATCATTGATTTACTTAACACTGCTGACACCACACCTGTCAAGTGCCCAACAAGACACTACACTTTATCAAATTGAAACAAGCGATGGAAATGAATTTATCGGGCAAATTGCATTTCAGGATCAGGAGATCATCCGATTAAAGACAGATAAGTTTGGAGAATTAACAATTCGAAAGATCGATGTAATAAAGATGTCTGAGGTGTCTAGAAGTAGAATGAAAGACGGAAAGTATTGGTCTGAAAATCCTCAGTCGGCAAGATATTTTTGGCAGCCCAACGGTTATGGTCTAAAAGAAGGTGAAGCCTATTACCAAAATATCTGGGTATTATTCAATCAAGTAAGTGCTGGTGTCACGGATAATTTTAGTGTGGGCTTTGGCCTAGTTCCTCTTTTTCTATTTGGCGGGGCACCCACTCCGGTTTGGGTTACACCGAAATTTTCAATTCCCATAGAGGCAGAAAAAGTAAATTTGGGGGCAGGTGTACTTATGGGCACAGTATTAGGCGAGCCTGATACTGGATTTGGCATTGCTTATGGAGTTACAATTTTGGATCAAGGGATGAGAATTTAAGCCTTGGTCTTGGATATGGTTATGCCGGAGGAGATTGGGCGAATACTCCAACCCTATCTTTAAGTGCGATGGTTCGTACAGGAGAACGTGGCTATTTTATCACTGAGAATTACTACATAGGATCTGGGGGTGAAAATTTGATTTTACTTTCATTTGGTGGACGAAGAATGTTAAAAAAAGCAGGTATTGATTTTGCTTTAATGGTTCCGGCTATTGAAGGTGGTGGATTCTTTGCCTTTCCTCTACTTGGCTTAGCTTTTCCATTTAATAAATAATTATTGCCATAGGGAAACTGATATGTAACCACGATGAATATTGTGGATTATCAGGTATGGAGTAGTAATGGAGTAGCATGTTTTACTGTTTATTACAGTTCACCGCTACTCACAAACCTTGATTTTGATTAATATAAATCTTAATTTTCCAAAAGTTTCTCACAAACTGCTGACTTAAAAGTCGTAACAAAGGTGGTTTATGTTTCAATAAACTACCTTGATGAAAAAATCATATACAGTTGGTTTCATACTTTTACTTCTAGCAGTCAGCTTATCGGCACAGGAAGTAGTTTCAACGGTTGGTGAATCCTATCAAAACTCTACAGTTCAAGTGGCTTTTACTGCTGGTCAATTATCCATTGAAGTTTATAGTAAAGGTTCGATAATAGTAGCCCAGGGTAGCCATCAAACTTTTGAGGAAATAATTACCGGGTTAGAATCTGCATCCAATCCAATTGACTTATATCTTTTTTGGGTTGTTTGAATAGGATTGGCTACTCTATAATTTTATATAATTCAATTAAACAAATCCAGAACAAATTGAAAAATCTATTTTACTTCTTTATCCCTTTTGTTTTTGCATGTGCACCCTCAAAGTCGCCTTACTATTTTGATCATGTCAAACTGAACAACCCTGAAAAAATTGAAACTTTGCAGGAAGTCGAACCTCTGTTGGCACCTGATTTTGCGGCCTCAGCTAGTTTGAGTAGTGAGCCAGTGGTATTCTCCAACAATGAAATCTTTGAAAATGTTGTGCCTAAAATTCCATTTGCAGAGAGCAATCGAAAGGAGAAAAAAAGGATTAAGAATGTACTCATTAACCAATTAAAAGCCAAACCTAATGAAGGAACTAGATCGGATAAAGGGGTGCTCGCGGAAAAAGAAAATAGCGCGAATGGTTTCGCGATTGCTGGTTTTGTAAGTTCTCTAGTTGGCCTTTTGTTTCCGCCCTTATGTATTGTGGGTATTGTGTTTAGTGCTTTGGGACTTAAAAGCGAGAAAAAAGGTTTGGCTATTGCTGGTCTGGTTATTGGCATAGCTGTATTAGCACTAGCATTGCTGGTAGTAGCATTTTTATCCTTAGGCAGCTGGTCGTAGCACTAGCATTGCTGGTAGTAGCATTTTTATACTTATACGGCAGCGCAGGTTAAAGGGGTCAACCCCCGTTTTTGCCATCCACAAAAGAGGAGGTTTGATTTAGCTTTGTGCTATGTCAATCCCCTTTGAGATTAAGTCAGTACTAACCCACGCCATGATTGGTTTGGATGTATACCCTCAGTTCAGGAGGATAGGCATAGTTTCGTATTTAATTTATAGAGACACAGCCATTTTCAGGTTTACTGCCTTAACGGAATCCCTTTCAGCTTCCATTTCGCGTGACATTTCCTGATACTTCTGATTGTCCTTCATTGACTCAACAAAAGAATTATAATGACTCGCATCTTGAAAAGCTGTCATGAAATAAACTTCATTTGCAACATCTGAGTTCAGCCAAACTCCTATCACTTTAACATTGTTATCCTTGTAGATTTTATTGAATTCTGCAAATAATTCAATTCCACGCGACTTATCAGCATCACCTATGGTTTTGACTATATATAGTTTGTAAAGCATATTTGAAGTATTTGATTTTGTCTGATTTTGATCATCAATTTCTGTGTTGCCACCCGAACTTGATTTAGTACATTGCCCAAAAAATAAAACAAGGATTACCAGGCTGATAGTTGTTATAAGGTTTGAGATAGAAATAGAAGTTAATTTTCTCATACACTATTTTTTTTCACACACTGTAGAGAAGTTTCTCATACTGGAGAGAAGAGAACTGTGAGAGTTTAAGATAGCGGTTTTCACGGACCCTACCAAATAATTTTACAAATACTCCGTTCAACGTCCTTTTTTTGCTTCTATTAAAAAGAGAATTTGATTTAACTTCGTGCTATGCCAATCCCCAACGTCATTTTATGATGACCGTCATTTTCTAATATCTGAATATTAGATACATTTCTCTATGAGAAATTCCTTTCTCATAGTGGTCGTATTGCTGGGCTTAATGGCTGTCTTATTAGGTTCCTGTAAAACATATCAGAGCATAACAAAAAAACCGGAACTGACTATAGAAGAATTACAAGCACAAATAGTCCCTGAGAAAGATTACATTTTAATTTTTAAAACAGGTATGGAGTTATACGTCCA
>DATCZR010000046.1:0-8382 GCA_036525835.1 Cyclobacteriaceae bacterium | reverse complement strand
CACAATCGGATGTTTCTGCTATTTACTGTCCATATTCCTTAAAACCTGAAACACCACCTGAAACGATAAACTTCATAGCTGTTGGTCCAGGAATTTGAAGTGGTTTGATGCTGGTTTTAGGAACTAAAAAATGATTGCCAGAAATAGCGTATGAGTGAGGGAAATAAACAGTTACCATTTCACTTAATCCCAAATCGGATAAGTCTCCCTGCGTTACAAACCCAACCTGGTAAATGCTGTTTTCTTTATTAATCGTTACCAATACTGGTTTATCAAACTTCTTCTTCTCGCCCACAAAGGCAGAAAGTAAATCCTTTAAAGATGAATAAATCAACTTTATAAATGGAATCCGATTCATTCCCACGTCAAATACTTCTGTAAAAGTTTGAAAGGCATATGTAGAGGTGAGATATCCAAAAATGGTAATAGCACCAATTATGATCACAAAACCAATTCCGGGTATGGTTAAATTCAACAGACTGTCTAGCCAACTAAAACCTATAAATATCACATAAGCCGTAGCTGTAAGTGGGACAATAAAAAGGGTACCGCTAAAGAAGTACCGCATAAATTTTCTTAGTGCATCTTTCATATCTGCCATTTGTTTAAATAAAGAAGGCCCCTGAATTGATCAGGAGCCTTCAATTTCAATTCCTGAATTACTTAAAGGGCGATTCCTATAAACGACTTGAATGCAATACCCATCAAGCCGGTAATGATCATAGTCAGTCCAAGTCCGCGTAAACCATCTGGGACGTTGGAATACTTTAATTTTTCCCGAATAGCAGCCAAGGCTACAATAGCCATCATCCATCCTATGCCGGAAGATGCACCAAAGACTGCTGCCTCAGCTAATGTATAATCACGTTGCACCATAAATAAGGCACTTCCCAGGATTGCGCAGTTTACCGCAATCAAAGGCAAGAATATACCCAACGTGCCGTACAGCGTAGGAGAAATTTTTTCAACAATCATTTCAACCAACTGGACAATGGCAGCAATGATGGCGATGAACATGATGAACTGTAAAAACTCCAGATTCATATTCTCAAATTGAGGGCTGATCCAGGTTAGTGCACCCTCCCTTAAAATATACTGCTGCACCATCCAATTGGCAGGAACAATGATGGTTAATACAAAAATGACTGCCGCTCCAAGTCCTATTGCGGTTGAAACTTTCTTAGAGACCGCTAAATAAGAACACATACCTAGGAAATAGGCAAAGATCATATTGTCTACGAAGATTGATTTTATTCCAAGATTTACTAATTCCATAGTTGATCTCTTTTAATGTTCAACATATCCAGTCTTGGTACGCTGTATCCAAATGATAATCGCCAATATCATAAATGCTCCGATAGAGTCCACCATTAAACCGTTGTTGACATAGGGTATACCCAGCGATTCAAAAATTTTAAAATTCAGTACAGACCCAGATCCAAAGAACTCTCTAAAAAAAGCAACAGCAAGAATAATCCATGAATAACCGAGCCCACTTCCCAACCCATCCAGAATTGAGTCATAAGGTTTATTGCCCATGGCAAAAGCCTCAAGCCTTCCCATTACAATACAATTGGTGATAATCAATCCCACAAAGGCACCCAGCACTTTGTACATTGGGTAGTTAAATGCTTTTAGAAACTCACTCACCAACGTCACAAAAGTGGCTACAACAGACAACTGTACGATAATTCGAATTCTATTGGGGATATAGTTTCTAATTAGTGAAATAAGCAAATTGGAAAATACCAAAGTAAAGATTACAGCCAAACTCATGATAATGGTAGGCTCCATCTTAATGGTAATAGCCAAAGCCGAGCATATCCCTAAAACCTGAATGGTAATCGGATTGTCTTCATTCAATGGGTCAGCTATTAGTTTCTTTCTTCGCTTTGAAAAAAGCTCTTCTGACTTCTCCTTTACAACTTCTTTTTCTTCAGCTACTGCCGTACTCATAAATCTTTGATTTTAAAGTCCTGCCACACGTTGTGACTTTACCTTTTTAAAATATGATTCGTAACAAGTTAAATATTCCTTCAACATTTTGTTAACGCCGTTGCCAGTCATTGTTGCTCCAGACATGCCATCCACATGGTGCTCATCAAGCGGTTCACCTTTTTCACCTTTTACCATGGATACTGAAACTAGTTTTCCGGAGTTGTCATAAATCTTCTTTCCCTCAAATCTTTCACTAATCACTGGATCCTCTGAAATACGTGCTCCCAAACCGGGCGTTTCAGCTTTGTGACCAAAAGAAATTCCTTTTATGGCTTCCAGGTTATTATCTAATGCTACAAAGCCCCAAATCCTATCCCATAATCCATTTCCATAAACAGGCAAAATATAGGCTTCAATTTTAGCGGAATCCTCAGCACTCACATACTCAAACACAGGAAACAATCGTTCATCAGGTTTAAGTTTAAAATTCTTAGCTACATCAACTTTTTCGGCCACGAGCGGTTGACCTTTAGTGTCTTTCTTTACTTCTTCACCATTATAATCTACGACCAAGCTCCTGATTCGCTGATTATAAATAGCCAATACATCATCATCTTCAGTGATGTTCATTACTGCACCAAGTATTTGAGATTTTGTATCATACTCGATTGATAATGCTTGACGAGGACCAAGCAAAATTGAGGTTATTGCCAAAGTTCCACCTACAAACACGGTAGTGATCAAGGTGAACATGATAATGTAAGCGTTAGACTGTCGCACGTTGTAATCTTCTGTTTTTGTTACTTCTAACTACATAATAATCAATAAGTGGAGCAAATACATTCATTAGTAATATGGCCAACATCACGCCTTCTGGATAAGCGGGATTGAATACCCTTATGATGATGGTTAAAACCCCGATTAAAAATCCATAAATCCATTTACCCGTTTCAGTCTGTGAGGCTGTAACCGGATCCGTAGCCATAAAGACCGCTCCAAAAGCCAATCCTCCAATTACCAAGTGGTAATGAGCCGGCATCAACATAAACTCATTAGCTCCGATTAGGTTCATCGCGTAAGCCATGAAATAACTGCCCGCAAAAACGCTAACTATAATTTTCCAGCTACCCACTCCAGTCATGATCAATATTAACGCACCTATCAAGCACATTAAAGTAGAAGTCTCCCCAATACATCCTGGCATTACTCCAATGAATAGATTCATGAAACTGAACATGCCATCAGCCCATCCAGCGCCAAAATGATTCAAGGAATTGACAACATTTTCTCCACTGGTTAAAGAAGCTGCACCTATAGACAAAGGTGTGGCACCTGAATATCCTGCTACTGGCGTTCCATCCCCAATGTACGTCCACACATCCCCAGAAATGTCTGATGGGTAAGCGAAATATAAAAAAGCCCTCGCTGTAAGCGCTACATTGAGCACATTCATTCCGGTTCCACCAAAAGCCTCCTTACCAATTATTACCGCAAAAATGGTAGCCAAGGCTACTTGCCAAAGCGGTATATCTGGAGGCAGGACTAACGGGATCAGCATTCCTGTCACGAGGTAACCTTCATTGACAGGGTGCCTTCTTATGGTGGCAAAAATAAACTCGACACCAAGCCCCACTCCGTAGGAAACAATGACAATCGGCAATACCTGAATGGCTCCTATCCAGATTTTATCTCCAAATGCAGCACCTGGATTTCCAATTGCTAAAAAATGCTGGTGGCCCACATTCCAAATTCCAAACAGTAAACATGGCACCATGGCGATGATCACCGTCATCATTAAACGCTTCAGATCAATGGCATCGCGAATTTGTGCACCTCTGTCGTCATTGACAGTATTAGGTGCAAACAAGAAAGTGTCAAATGCTTCGTAGGCATAGTAGAACTTCTCCCACTTGCCCCCCTTTTCAAAGTGATGTTTTACTTTATCAAACTCTATACGCAGAAACTTCATACTTCGAATTAGCTATTCTGTAATAAGTCAATTCCATCCCTCAATATCTTTTGCACTTTGTGTTTGGATACATCTACAAACTCACACAATGCCAAATCTTCCTCCAACACTTCATATATACCCAATTCCTCCATTTCATCAATATCTTCAGCCAATATCGATTTCAAGAGATAAGTTGGAAGGATATCCATTGGTGTTACACGTTCGAATATACCCGTTTGCACAAACGCCCTTGGCTCTCCGTGTGTATTGGAATCAACTTTGAATTCTTTATTAGGATTAAGAAATGAAAGCAATCCAAAGGCTTTATGAAAGCTTACCTTTTTTGTCGAAGGTGCAATCCACCCCAAAAATTCATGATAGTCACCTTCTGGTATCACAGTAACATAGTGGTCGAAAAAACCTACATAACCATTCATACCTACGTTGGTGCCGGTAAGTACATTGCCCGATATCACGCGCACGTGGTCGTTGTTTAATTTATTCTCTGCCAGATTTTTTATGGAAGCCCCTGTGTAAGTCTTATAGTATTGAGGCTCTGTAACCTCTGATCCCACCAAAGCTATTGTTCTTGTTGCATCATGGATGCCATTCAGAAAGAGTTTACCTATTTGAATGACCCCAAATGGATTAATTGTCCACACTACATCTCCTTTATTAATTGGATCAAGGTGATGAATTTGAACCCCAACACATCCCGCTGGATGGGTTCCAGAAAATTTGTTGAGCTCAACTCCTGTGGCTTGTGAAAACACGGAAGATATTTCGCTGGTCGTATGCACATTTAAGTGAATGAACCCTGAGGTCATTTTCTTCAACACATCAAGGCCAATCTGAAAGTATTGATCTTGACCCTTGAATAAAATACTATAATCAGGGGCGAGCGGATGTGAGTCGAAAGCGGAAATATGAATTGCCTTTGGCTTTAACTTTGGATCTGCAATTGATCCAAAAGGTCTTTGAACAATATTAGGCCAAACGCCAGCCTCGATAATCAACTTCTTGGCATCCTCAGCAGACAAGTGTACCAGCTCCGATACAGAATATTTTTTAAAGGACTTATGCTCTATTTCCTTATCGGCTAATATCCTTATTTCCAATAATTTGCGTTTCTCCCCTCTTTTTACCTCAGCAATCTCTCCACTTACCGGAGCGACATGCACTATTTCGGGGTGCCTTTTATCGTGAAATAAGGGAGTCCCAGCCTTCACAATATCACCATCTTTCACCAGCACCTTTGGCAGGTACATGCCCGGAAAATCTGTGGGTTTTATAGCGAAGGTATCAGTATGTTGGATAGGGGTGACTTTTGGAGCTGGTTTGCCCGCTAAATTGATGTTAAATCCTTTCTTGATTCGAATGAATTTGCCCATGCGTAATAAGTGGCAATTTATTTAAGTTAGGCCGGGGCAAAATTAGTAATTAAATCCGATGGGCAAAGCCTAAAAGATTTAAAGAATGTATCAGTTTGCTAAGCGGAAAAAGACTACAAAAGTTACTTCAAAAGTGGTATCATTCGGCTTGTTGCTAGGCGAATTGCCTCATCCACTTGCTCGTCAATTGTCACATGGGTCGTATCAATAACAATAGCATCCTTAGCCTGACGTAAAGGGCTTACTTCCCTAGAACTATCGAGCTCATCCCGCTCTTTTAAATTAGCAATAACATTGTCCAGATCAACCAATTCATCTCTTTCCAATAATTCCTTTTGTCTTCTGAACGCCCTGACTAGCAGATCTGCCGTTAGAAAGAGTTTTAACTCGGCTTCAGGAAACACCACCGTGCCAATATCCCTTCCATCCATTACAATTCCCTTTCGCTTACTTATTTTTCGCTGCGCCTCTACCATTGCCTCACGCACTTCCTTGATAGCACTCACTCGACTTACCCATTCTGAGATTTGCATTTTCCGGATTTTGTGTTCCACATTCAATCCATTAAGATAAGTCTCTGTTATCCCCTGAGGATTGATCTTAAACGAAACCTGAATGTTGGCCAATGCACGGCCAATCTCTTTTGGATTGGTCAATGAAAAATGATTTTCAAGGAAATAAACCGTGACTGCCCGGTACATCGCACCGGAATCCACATAATAGTAACCTAAAATTTGCGCCACTTTTTTGGCGGTCGTGCTTTTGCCACAGGCTGAGTATCCGTCAATTGCTACAATTATCTTTCTCATTCCTAGCAATCTTTTAAGGGGCAAGGAATAGGCTTCCCTCTCTTCAGTTTCTTGTGCTTGTGGGTATGCGAAGAAGAGGCGCATGAAACCACAAATACAAGTGAACAAATAAGGAGGATGGCTTTGGCAGACTTAAGAAAATATTTCATCACATTTCCAATTTACATATTTGTCCAAACCTATAGGATCAGAATGCTACAAAAATCAATAAATTATTAGTCAATCTTGTTTTCATAGTTCATGAGGAACCCAATCTTTTGTCCAGCACCTAATTCATTTGTTTTCTCCATTTTTTGATGAAGGGTAATAAACTTTACCTGAGGAAAGGGATCCGCTAGTCAATTGAGGAGTTATCCGCACAAACTGAGCTAACAATATATTAATTTGATTTGAAGGCAGAAAAAAAGGACACATTGAGTGTCCCTTTTTGTTGAAAAGTAAGTAATGCTTTATTTTGAGCTAAGGTCAGGCATGTGTTGCATCATGTATCTTGTTTGTCCATAAATTTCTACTGCCGAAGACACTCTTCTCAATTCACTTCCCCAAGCCGCCGAAGATCCTTTCATTTTATTGAACCATTGCGGCCAGTTCTCGCTATTATCATCCATCTCGGCCAGGCTGTCCATTCCCCATACAATTAAATACTTACCCATGTTCGTGCCTGATACCATCTCATAGGTATTAAACCTAGACTTGCTCTTGTTTTCATTACAAATTCTAACCAGGTCCCTCACGAAACTAGTCCATTCATAGTTACTTTCAGCTTGAAGAGTAAACTCCCAGATATCAACATATTTGGGTAATGTTGTTTTGCCGGAGCCATTATAACTCATGTCCTTCTGTCTTACAGAATACTCAACTCCACTGCTCTTTTCAATAAATGGGACAACTGTGTCTACCCAATTTTGACGGCCAGCATCATTTCCTGATTCAAAATATGTCCAGTCTTTTGGACCTGATACTCTGGCATACTGACCAGTACGCGGTCCTGACATTACTCGCCATGTATTAATGGCATCAACTGAAGCTTTATTAAATTTTTCAGTTTTAGCCTTAACGGCTTTTTCAAAATCTGCATTTTTTCCCTTTATGACATCATGAAATGTCAATCGATAAACTTGCGCCTTCTCTTGTTCTTGGCCCATGACAATAGTGCCCGCTAGCAACACTGCCATGATCATAGATGTTAATTTGGTAATCATAGTATTTTGGGTTTAGGTTAGAAAAAAATAGAACTCCAGGTTAGTGATGCTGAAGTTCTATCAATTACCTTATTAAGGTATCCAAAATCTGGTTCAAATAAAAATATTGGATAAAACTTAGCGGAGAATATTATTTTGTTTCCGACCAGTTAATCTACTTCCTTCTCCTCCACTCCCAAGGTGGCACCGGATTGGGTATCGACCACAATCCCCTTTTCCCTACCCTGGCCTCCTCCGCCAATTTAGCCCATTCCTTATTCTTATCATAGTACTTATAATGCCAGGCCAATCCAGCCCTAAGTAATTCCTCATTTACGTTCTTACTGTCAATGAAAACCATCCCTATTGTTCTCCCATAGCGGCGGTCTGTGTCCATTTTCTCAATCTTAACAACCCTTCCCTGCCACCAGATCACTAAGGAACGTCTTAGCCACATTTCCGAAGTCCTGGCCACTTTCGGGGTAGTCGGCAGCGTCGTTCCAAAAGATATTGTCACAGGATATAAGAGTCCATTCCATATCCGATATGCAACTCCAATACCAGAACCCTACCGTAGTTATCAGTTGCATCTGATGAATAAAAAAGTAATTGCTTTTTATGTAACTGTCGGTTTTGTTAGTATCCCTCTTATTTTTTATTCGGTCTCCGATGATTTAGCGTGGTGGTATTGCTTATCGGAGGGTGCAATTAGATACAATCCTTACTTATGTCTGTCAACCCCCATTTTTTGCTTCTATAAAAGGGAAGATTTGATTTGGCTTTTATGATGACCGTCATTTTCTAAAATCTCAATATTAGATACATTTCTTTATGAGGAAATCCTTTCTCATAGTGGCTGCTTTACTATTACTGGTACTCCAAAGTTGCACAGTATATGACAAGTATTGGATTACCATGGATGAGGCTATCCAAATGGAAAAGAAGCAAAAGGTAAAACTTGTTGATCCAGATTCAAAAAAATCGGTTCGGGAGTATACGATCCTGGAAGGGGTCAAGATATATGGTGATACATTATTTGGCGGTCAACTTCCAAGAGATATTGTCACAGGATATAAGAGTCCATTCCATATCCGATATGCAACTCCAATACC
>DATCZR010000045.1:0-9175 GCA_036525835.1 Cyclobacteriaceae bacterium | reverse complement strand
CGTTGCCGACTCTGCCTTTTGGGCTTCAAGGAAAGGATCATCGGTAGACTCCTGCTTATTTCTTTTTAACACCACCTCTTCCCACTTCACATCCATTGATCCTTTTGATCCTACCAGTCTTAAATAAGTGGTACCACTGGTTCCGTCAACAAAATTGCATCTCAATGATAAATTAAATCCAGGATGCTCCGGTGCTTCTGGATATTGGAACATACCCAACAGCACATCCGGCACTTCTCTTCCGTCTTTCCAGTAGCGCAATCCACCCATGGCACTTACTTCATTGGGTCCTTTGGAATTGGAAATGAAATGAAGACTTGAAAACAAGTGCACAAACAAGTCACCGGCCATACCTGTGCCGTAGTCAGTATAATTTCTCCATCTGAAAAACCGCAAAGGATCAAATGGTCGCTTGGTCGTATTGGATATATAGCGATCCCAGCTTACAGTTTTTTCTGAAGCATCTTTTGGAATAGTGTACTGCCAGGCACCTTCCGGTGAATGTCTTGCCCAAAATCCTTCCGCATAATTCAAATCACCAATGGCACCCTCGGCCAACAATTGTTTTGCCTTTTCATTGCCCAATGAAGATAATCCCTGGCTGCCCACCATAAAGATCACGCCTGATTTCTTCCAGGCGTCAATCACTTCCATACCCTGCTTCACCGATTGTACCATGGGCTTCTCACAATATACATGCTTGCCTGCCAGCATGGCATCAACCGAAATTTGTTTGTGCCAGTGATCAGGAGTACCAATGATCACCACATCTACATCCTTTCTTTTTAAAATTTCTTTATAGTCATTGGTAGTGAAAATATCATCACCCCACAGCTTCTTTGAGCGGTCAATTCTTCCCGTGTACAGGTCACATACAGCAGTCAATTTGATGCCTTCATGCAGCAAGGCTGTCTTGGTGTCTTCCGTTCCCATGCCACCAGCACCGATCAACGCAATGTTAAGATTGCCATCCGCAGCTGATACCCGTTTTTTATTAAGAATACTAAAAGTTTCATTTGGCTTGGAAGCGAAAGCCGGGAAAGTGGCTGCACCCGCTGCAATGATTCCTGCTTTCTTTAGAAATCTTCTTCTGTCTGTTTTATCACTCATGAGTATTTGTATTATTGACTAACGATGGCTTGAATTTAGGTTTATTTTTCAACAAGAAATAGCGGACAAAGATGGATTAGTTGGGATGAAAAAATTCATTCAATAGATCCCCATAAAAGCCGCTATGATCATAAGCACAATGCTGAAACCCCACATCCAGAAAAATGAATATCGGATATGCCTGCCCATATTGGCGCCCGCAAGACCTAATGCCAGCCATAAAGCAGGAGAAAATGGACTGATAAATGTACCAATGATATTTCCGATGATCATGGCATAAGTGGCAGACGATGAATCAACCCCAATTGATGTTACAATCTGCTCTATGACCGGGAAGAGTGCGAAGTAATAGGCATCGGTGTTCAATATAATTTCGAATGGTACACCCAGGAACCCGATGACCAAATGTAACTTGGGTACAATAAAATCCGGCAAAATCTTGACCAGATCTACCGCCAGTGAATTCAACATTCCTGTTCCTCCCAGTATTCCCAAAAAAGATCCTGCGCTTAATATGATAGCGGCCATCAACAAGGCATTGGGTGCATGCGCTTTGATTCTCTCCATCTGCTTTTCCACTTTTCTGAAATTGACCGGCAACGCAATGCTTAGCGCCATCATAAAAGTCATCCCAGCCGGAATTATTCCCCATAACAATAGTCCGATTGTACCCATTGTGAGGAAAAAGTTGAACCACAATAAATTGGAATGTGACTGTCTAACAAATCTGGAAGCCTCAGTATCAGACTCTGCTATATTTTCTGTTTCTATTGTTACCCCATCGAGATCAACCAGTCTTGAGATGCGAATTTTTTCACGCGTACCCAACACAATAGCCATGACTACTGCCAGCGCCAATCCAATGATCTGAAGAGTTATTAGTGGTTGCCATAAAATAGAAGGGTCTTTACCCAGGATCGCACCTACTCTACCTAATGGACCACCCCATGGCACCATGTTGACAATGCTCGCACTTGTACCTACAAGTAAAAGAAGTAGATATGGACTCATTCTTAATCGCTTGTACAAGGGCAAGAGTGCAGGGATAGTTATCAGAAAAGTAGAAGCTCCAGATCCATCGAGATGGGCAATGGCTGCAATGATTACTGTTCCCGCAGAAATAGCAACGACATTGGCACCGGAGATCTTGATCATCTTATTGATAATGGGATCAAACAATCCCACGTCTTGCATGACGCCAAAATAAAGTATAGCAAAAATGAACATGATCACCACACTCATTACCTTTTCAATGCCTTGTGTATAGTAGCCTGCGATCTCAACAAAACCAAAACCAGCGACAAGTGCGCCAATGATGGGAATGATCACCAGACCAATGATGGGTGTAATCTTACCCCAAAGCAATAACAGAATGATTGCCAGGATGGTAAAGAGGCCAATAATACTTAGCATAATGGTTCGTAATAATTAGTATCCTTCGCCATCCAGTTGCTTTAACCTTACTTGAAGACAGGAATTATAATGGAAGTTTAATCATTTGATGAATTGCGACCAACAAAAAACACCGGCTTTTATTTGAAGACGATCGAAGTTTCCATGAAAGGTTTTGCCATTTTGCTCAGCAGTAATCTCCACTGGATTATTATTGAGCATATTGGCTTGTGCCTTTTTCATGCCAAGTGATCAGAGGGTCAATCCATGAATCATACCCTTTATAAATAAAACCATGACTCAATCCTGTGCTTAGCTTTATATCCTGATCGCTACTCACAGCAGATTTATTATCAAAGATCTGATTGCACAAGTGCCATGTGGATCCGTTTCTTCTATAATTGAAAGGAAGTGTCGGCTAATTCAAAATCAGAATATGCATCATGCGTTTCTGGCCAGCACCCACGCATTAAAACATAATGCATATCTTTTGACTTTAATGCGGAGGCAACCAACAAGGTGATATGCCACTCTGTAGAGGCACCGACAACCAGGATATGTTCAGGCTCCACACAACCTATCAACAAAGAATCAATTTGCCGTACAATTTTGTAAGCGTACAAACTATCCGAAACATCCTACTTTCTTATTTCGCTGATCACATTGAAATCTCTTTTCCTCAAAGAATCCAAAATATGAGCATATTCATAAGGGCCCCATTCAGAAGTCGATTCGCTGATCGCATTGTCACCAAGTACGGTTACCACGCCACCATGTTGGTAAAATAAGTACCTACTGGAATTAAGGTCATGCGTAGATGAACGTCCGCAACTGGCTAGTGTCCCAACTAAGCATAACCAAAGCATAACATTTAAGAATACCTTCATGTAAATATTTCCGTTTTGCTTAATTCCTAATATAAAAGGCGTTACCATAGCTACGCCTCTTATTTAAATGTTGAATGAATTAGTTCCCAATCGTGATATTCTGTGATTTATCATTAAATAATACCGATACCACATTGTTGCATTCTGCATTATCATCACCGAAGTTTAATACAATTGGAGTAGCGCTAACCGTGAAGAGCAACTCACCCTCTGCCGGCATGATGAACCCCTGAAAGGCGCATTCCGTCCGATAAATAATGGGGCGTGTAATGGAAGATACATAATCATACCCCACTCGAGTTAACCCACTGGCACCTCCCTCTATTCTCCAGGTGGTAGCTCCAATGGTGGTACCTAATGTTATCGTATGGGTGTGTATGGCACTTCGGCTAATAAAAGTCTGATCCGGGAATGTGGCCTTTCCTCCCGTATCTTTTACTCCAAATGTAACTGAGATACTTGGCGTAAGCGTAAATGCAGTTGTAGTCACTTTCCGCTCCCCTTCAATCTTAACATCATCAACAAAATATTCTTCAAACGTTGTAATGGTAGATGAACCAACGACAAATCTAAGTCCCTGGTATTGTACTATGATTTTTCCTTTTCGTACCACACCCCTGGGGTCTGTCTGACCCGCACCAAAATCAATGGTGATAGCTCCACTTGGATTTAGTGGATTATTATTCGGCTCCGTGACCAAAGTTACTGTGGCGCCATTGAAGCGCGTGTCTCCACTCACCTCTACGGTGATGGTACCGTTGGTTCTGCCACTTTTAATTTGATCAGCAGTGGGTGTATTAAAAGCCATTGTTGATAGATCACCTGCTTCATTGAAATAGGCCTCTGTAAGGGATTGATCATTGATGATATCCTTCTGTTCGCTGGTGATAATATCTACCACATCGTCCTTACACGATGAAATGCCGATTATCACCAATATCGACAACACACTTAATATTCTTCTCATACCGCTATATTTGAAATTAACTATTTCTCATTTAGTTCAATAATCTTGCCATTCATATCAGGATAGCATCTATTCTGCTGACCATATTTCAATAACTCCAAAATTAAGGGTTTAAGCCATAAACCCGAACTGACCAAAGTCACCTAATTTTCACGATTGAAATATTACCTTCATTATGTAAATTAGTATTGTATGTAGCCCAAAAAACATTCTTACAAAAATGGAATACAGGACCATATCATTGGATGAGCTAAAAAAAGCAAGTTTCCCAGCACACGATGTGCTCAAGGATGAAAAAGATCGTGAATTACGAAGCCATGACCTCCGAAGTGCCATGGCTTATACCAATATAGAACATGATGAAGTTGGACTCATTATCCAATTGGCCAATGGTGAACAGGTAGAATACCTTTCCGATTTTATTGAATTCGAAGGACAGCTCGTAGAACTTAAAGGTGGTTACGCCATCCCCGTCAAATCAATTCTGAAGGTAGACATTTAGTCCATTGCCTTTCAGAATTCAAAAACTAAGACTACTTGGATGCAGCTACCTCAGGTTCTGGATTTGTATCTGCGTCATTGCTACTGCTTGATTGATCCACCCTTTCCAACTTATAGATATCCGTACGCCTGTCCGTTAACGTGCGAACAGATCCATTATAATGCAGGTCCTTCAATAAGTCAAGATCCACATCAACGATCAGTGTCATCTCTGAATTAGGAGTAGCCTCGGCTTTGATCGCATTGGTGGGAAACGCAAAATCAGCTGGCGTAAACACAGCCGATTGCGCATATTGAATATCCATATTGTGCACCTTAGGCAAATTACCTACACAACCCGCGATAGCCACAAAACATTCATTTTCAATCGCACGTGCCTGACCACAATGTCTCACGCGTGTATACCCGTTTTGTGTGTCTGTGACAAAAGGAACAAACAGTATATTCATCCCATCATCTGCCAATAGTCTTGCCAGTTCAGGGAACTCAACATCATAACAAATAAGAACTCCTATTTTACCACAGTCTGTGTCAAAGGCTTTTAAGGAATTGCCCCCAGCCATTCCCCAATCAAATTTTTCACTGGGCGTAACGTGGAGTTTTTCATACATCTCCGAAGTACCGTTGCGTCTACACAGCCAGCCAATGTTATACAACTTGCCATCGCGTATTAAAGGCATACTGCCGGTAATGATGTTGGCATTATAGGAGACGGCAAACTCTTTAAATTTGTCATGAAGGCGATCGGTATAGTCAGCCAATTTTCTGATCGCCTGTGCTTCAGGCACATCGTTGAGCGTAGCCATTAACGGAGCGTGGAAATATTCCGGAAAGAGAATAAAGTCACTCTCGTAAGCGGATGCACCATCAACAAAAAATTCTATTTGCTCTACCAGCGCATCAAAGTCTTTAAACGACCTCATCTGCCATTGAATAAGAGCCATTCTCACATTAGACTTTTTGCTATTAAAAAGTTTTCGCTTGGGTTCATAATAAATATTGTTCCACTCAATCAGTGCAGCATAATCCAGCGATTCCTTATCTCCAGGCATGTAGCCTTTAAGGATTTTCTTTACGTGAAAATCGTTAGACAATTGAAAAGTTAAAGTAGGATCATACACCTGCTTCAATTTCACTTTTTCGATATACTGCTTGGTGTTATATTTATCGGCAAACTCTGCATAGCGAGGAAGTCTTCCTCCCGCAACAATGGCTTCAAGATTTAGTTTCTCACATAATTCCTTGCGGGCATTGTATAGCCTTCTTGCCAGTCTCATCCCCCTGTATTCAGGGTGAATAAAAACTTCTATACCGTAAAGCACATCGCCTTTCGGATCATGTGTCGAAAAAGAATAATTGCCGGTTATTTGTACATAGGTATGATTATCACCAAATCTTTCATAATCAACAATGATAGATAAAGCAGTTCCAACCACTTTGCCATCCACCTTAATACATATCTGGCCACCAGGAAAAATATCAATTAACTTTTGGATATGATGTTCACGCCAATAAGTTCCCCACTCCTTATATGCCTCCAGCATACTTTCTTTGAGGTCCAGATAATCCGCCATCTTCAATGCACCAATCTCTACTTTCATAAAATTTGATTGTTATAATACCTTGTTTTATTGTACTCTATGAATCCGGTATTCGCACACCATAAATAAATAAAACCACCAGCAATTATTTAAAGACAAAACGGAGGTGGATCGTAGGCAGAATTAACCGCGAGTCTTCAAATATACTCACAAAAGGCCATTTTAGCTAGTATTTCGCCTACTCATCAGACTTGAAACCTGACTTGATATGCAAATCGCGTTGTGGGAAAGGAATGGTTACCCCCTCTTTCCTAAATCGTTTATCTATTTGATAACGCAAATCACTCTTGGTGTTTTCCACCGGAAAAATATCGCCACTCCAAAAATACAGTTGAAACAATAAGGCGCTATCACCGAAATCGACAAACCTCACAAACGGATATAAATTGTTTTCTTTGGTCTTTAATATTTTATCATGCTCAAGTGCGCATTCCATGAGTATATTAGTTACTTTCTCAATATCACTTCCATAGGCAACGCCCACGTCCACTTTAAATCTTGTTGGTGTGGCACTGTGACTCCAATTAATGATGTTGTCCACTATAAATTTATGATTCGGCACAATCAACATAATGCCATCTCGGGTTAATACCGTAGATGTGCGCAAATTGATGGTAACGATTTTGCCGATTAGTCCATCGATCTCAATCACATCATCTCTTTGAATGGTGCCTTCTATTAAAATGAAAATGCCGGAAATCAAATCTTGAAAAATTTGCTGAAGACCTAAACCAAGACCAACCAACAAGGCAGCAGACCCAGCTAATAGAATGGTGATTTGAAAACCTGCAGCCTGAATCATGAAAATGAATGCAAAGGTCCAAACGATGTATTGAACCAATTTAAAAAGAGCAAACCGTCTACCTCGATCAATTCCTCTCTTTTCAAAAATTCTATTCAACACTTTCTTAAGGCCGAATAGTAATATCCTAACACCTATATAGATCAGTACCAGTAACAATAAAGATCCGATGGTGAACGAATATGTTCCCGTTTCGAAAATCTTATAGTTCAGTATTTCAAATAATTCTTCTCTCATTTATTCATCAAATATACCTGAATTTCAGGAGCTCCCCTCAATTCAAATGCGGCTGAACCGAACCGTACTTTACCTTCTGTAGTAGGTTCCGTTTCTCTCAAAATAGCTTCAATACATAAAATAACAATGCCAAAATGATAATGGTGTAGCAAACAAAATCAAGTATATTTTTGGTCTTGTACCGATCCAGAGCAACGGCTGATTTATCAATTCTTCCTTTGATAAATACGAAGATTAACCACCATTCATTCATGCGTCTCCTTTATTTTGGTTGCCATCAAGTCCCTCCACTCGAAACGCCGGAGCTTTGTAGTCCTTTGACAAATGATCCGCTGGAATATTAACGGCATTACCATCTCGTATAGCGCCAAAATGGGGTGACATAATTTCCACACCAGCAGCAGCGAATTTATCTTGAATTTGTTGATGCAAGTTGGAATAAATTTGTGCCATTCTTTCCGGTTGTTCTGTATAGGCATTCAGCTGGTAGGCTACGTAAAAATCATCCAGACTTGTTTGCAACACAAAAGGCTTTCTGATATCATCTTTTATTATGCCATCCGCATCATTGGCCGATTGGATCAGCAGTTCATGTACTTTGGGCCATGGTACATCATATCCAATAGTTACCGATGTGTAAAGTATTAATCCCAAGTCTTTAGCAGAGGTGGTATAGTTAATGGTATGTCCAGATAGGACCGTTGCATTAGGAAGCGTGATGTCTTCGTTCTTGATGGTCCTGATCCGGGTTACCAGCATGGACTTCTCCATAACCATTCCTGTGATTTCACCAATTTTAATTCGATCACCAATTTTAAAAGGACGCATATAAGTGATCACCAACCCCGCCACCATATTACTGATTGCCGTTGATGAGCCCAATGAAAACAAGACACCCAGAAAAACACTGACACCCTGGAAAACTGGTGAATCTGAACCGGGCAAGTATGGGAAGATAACGATAAACATAAAAGCATACATCAACACCTTGACGATGCCAAAAGTGGGTTTGGCCCAATCTGGGTAAAATCCACTGATCACCAACGATCCCTTTTCAACTTCGCTAGATAAGAACTCAACAAACTGCACTACATATCGGGTAACAAAATAAATGACACCGATCGTAAACAAATTAGGGATGTAATTAAAGAAAGCAGAAAGTACATCGGTAAGTGGATCAAGTACGTAACTGAATAACTTCTCCGCCCAGCCACGTGTCCATGGAAAAATGCTGAATAAAATGGGTAACGCTAAGTAGAGTACGATTACAATAACCAACCAGCGAAGGATGTTATTAAGAAACAATCCAACTTTTAGTTCTCTCTCTGTGTCAAGAAACTCATAACCTTTAAACCTGATTCCTTTTAAAATTCTGCCGCGCGCATCAATCAGCCATTTTTTAGTCCATCGGAAAAGCTTATTGATATATTTTATTAAGAAATATAGAATTAAGATGACCAAAAGCGTTAAGCCTGCTTGGAGCAAAATATTTTTCAAACTTTTAGATTTAAGTTCTTTATTGAGCGCCACTTTCACTGAGTTCATCTCTTTTTGCGCCAACTCCTCTCTGGACATATTCTCCTCTTTGGCATCGAAGTCAGTTACACTAAATAGTACACGGTCTCTCCACCAAATATCAGTGCTCATATCACTATCTAGCATGTAGAGACTATCCGGC